>JBIKYI010000316.1:0-4365 GCA_044355355.1 Limnothrix sp.
TCTCCGCGCGACACAGTAAAACACGAACAGCGATCGCCCCCTCCATTGCCCCAATTTCCACTGCAAATTGCTACTGTGGGGAGCGTTTGGGGATCAAGACTAAACCCATGTCAGAGGGCGACATGATGGTGGCGGAAACCTGAGCGAGAATCTTTACAAAAACCTGATAGAACTTATCAAAACGATTTTCCAGACTTGTAGGATACTGGTAGAGAGGGGAAAAGCGAATTCCTGCCGAACCCAGCTCCGAATTCACAGTCACCATTCAGCTTAAAAGCCTCTGTCAAAAGTCTTATTCAAGATCGCACTAATCTCAAAATCGCTAAAGTTATCACAGAACCCATTCTCAACCAAATCACTAGCTATTAGGTCAGAGCCATGATTGAAATGAATGTTGCCGGGATCGCCCTTGATGCCATTACCAGAAGTCCGATTGTGCTCCTTAAAGATGCATCCGAACGACGTGCTCTGCCTATTTATATTGGTCAAGATCAGGCTCGATCCATTATGAATATCCTTGAGAACAAGGTGATGCCTCGACCCCTCACCCATGATCTTTTGGCGAATGCGTTTGAGTTGTGGGATATCGATCTGGAAAAGGTAATTATTCATGCTTTGGAGGACAGTACTTTCTATGCGGTGCTCTGTACCAAGAAGGAGCAGGAAACCCATGAGATTGATTGTCGTCCGAGTGATGCGATCGCCCTGGCGTTGCGGTTAGATAGTCCGATTTGGGTGGTGGAAGAGGTGATTTCGGAAGCCTCAATTCCGGTGGATCGCGATGCCGACGAAGAGGAACGCCAAGCTTTCCGGGAATTTGTGGATAATCTCAGTCCTGAAGCCTTGATTCGCAATAGTAGCCATTCAGCAAATTCTGAAGAGAGTTGAGGCGAATGCAGATCAATATATTTCAATATACTTTTGACAATATTTAATCTAATTATTTCAGTGTGATTTTTGCCTATACCTATAGTGACCCTCTGTTAGATGAACCCATGGCTGTGGAGGTTTGGGGGGTTGAGGTGGATCGGGTTTATACGGATATTGGTCAGAGACATCAGCTTAGGGCTTTGATGGCAGAGGTTGCGCAAACGCCGCCAGCTTATCTGCTCCTCAGAAAATTGGATGAGTTGGGGGATACCCTGAAAACCATTGGCGATCGCCTCCAGACCCTCGAAAATGCTGGGGTGAAAATTATCACCATCGAACAGGATTATCAATCAGGGACAGCAGAGGGCACACCACCGTTAAGCGATATTTTCCAGGAAATTAGCGATCGCCAAGTCAGTCGCAAAATTCAACAGGGTCACGCCAAAAATCGTCAGCGGGGCTTACCACCGCCCGGACGCACCCCCTACGGCTACAAACGGGGACAGGATCGCTATCTTTTGGATCGTAGTACCGCACCCATCGTGCAGGATTTTTGTGAATATTTTCTGCTGTATGGTTCCCTGCGGGGGGCAGTGCGTTACCTAGAGCGGCGGTTTGGTAAAAAAATTGCCGTGTCCACCGGGCGTAACTGGCTAACCAATCCCGTTTATCGCGGTAACCTCAGCTATAAAGACGGCACAATGATTGCCAATACCCACGCTGCCATTCTGACCGACAGTGAAGCCGCCCAAATCGATCGCCTCCTCCGACGTAATCGTCACCTCGCCCCCCGTAGTGCCAGTGCCCCCCGCTGTCTGGCTGGGTTAGTACAATGCCACCATTGTCAACAGCCCCTAACCGTGGCAAAGGTTACCCGGCGACGCAGTACCCAGGAATATCTCTATCTGCGATCGCCCCATTGTCCAGAACAACCCAAATGTCCGGCGATCGCCTACGATGCCGTCTTTAAACAAACCATCCAAACCATCTGCCAAACCTTCCCCAAAATCGTCCAATCCCAGCAAGCCCCGCCCCTCGAACAAATCCAAACCCGCCTCCAACAACAACTCCAGACCAAACAATCCCTCATCGATCAACTGCCCCAACTGATCCAGCAAGGCATTTTCGATCAAGCCAGTGCTAACCTCCGCCAATACCACCTCCAAAACGAAATCGCTCAACTCCAACAGCAGCAAAGCCAACTCCCCCCCAGTAACCTCCAGGCGATCGCCCAAACCATCACCCACGAACAATTTTGGTTTGACCTTTCTGAAGCCGAACGACGCTTTTACCTGAGGGAATTCCTCGCCCAAATTTTCATCCAGCCCAGCCCCCAAGAAAATTGGCAAATCCAGCTAAAATTCATTTTTTAGACCAGTTTCCGATAAACTGAGGAATGATTTAAACCCTTATAACTACACAGACATAAACGGCATGGAAATCGGGCAAAAAGTACAAATTTATCGTTTACGTGACCGCGTTGGCAAAGAAATCGCAGACAAACTCGGTAAAGTCGGCACAATCAAAGACTTCCGCGTTACCGACGGTAGCGGTATCGGTGCATTCGTTAGCTTCGATGACAACACAACAGCTTGGTTTTTCGGCGACGAACTACGTCCCGCAGCCTAGTTTTTCTCCCCTGAAACCCCATGGGTAACGTCTCAGCATTTGGGGCGTTTTTTTGCGCCAAATTTGCGCTAAATTTTGCGGATCAATGTTTGTCAAATTGCAGCCAGAATTGGCGATCGCCCCAGCCCCACCCCAACCAGAAACTTTTTTAAGGCACAATAGTCATCAAAGGCATCAGTATCGAGAGAGGTCACCCAAAAACCATGAAAAAAATTGCCCTATTTGCCCTAAGTTTTAGCCTAGGTCTAACCTGCGTTAGCCTATTCAGTACCCCCAGTTCCGCCCAAAGTGACCCCAACGACAACGTTTACCAAAACAACGAAAATTCCAGCATCTACGGTGGGAACAGCAGCTTTAACCCCATGCAAATGATCCACAATTCCCGCTTTAGCGGTGGTCGCAGTTCCGCAGAATTCCAACAAGAGTCCTCCAAGAATATTGATAACGCTGCCGCTAATTACCGCGAATCCTTGATGCAATATTGGCGCGAAAAACAACAGGCACAACAAATTCAACAGTCTGCCTCTGAACAAGCCCCTGTCGAAGTTGAGAATGCTCAATAATTCCCCAGTAAACACCACGAAACAGACCCTGTGGTGTCCCCCCAATGTCCAGCCAAAGATAAGCAAAGATCAGTGACAGTTAAATGAGAATATTCGTGTAATTATTTGCAAAAGCTTCACTCAAAATTTTTGTGAATTTAGTCTGGTTCTGCCTTTAAGAAACATTGCAGTCCCTGGGGAATAGAGACGATCTTAAAACCTTGCCCATACACTCAAGACAGGATTTTACGCAGAGATGTTTGAGTGATGGGCAAATTGTTTTTTTATAGTGTTTGTAGTTTTTGTTTCAGCCTAACTGTATTAACTGCCTGTGGTAAAAAGCCAAAATTAGAGGCTTGTACCTTTGTCCAAGTGGAAAAGCCAGAAGCTGAGATACATGTGGGCGATGTGGATGTCGAGGGGGGTGAAGTGGAAATGGTTTGTGGTGATGAGATTGTTGATGTGCCTTGGTCGGAATTCAAAAAACAGCTCAAGCTTGACCCGAAAAAATATCTTGGCAATGTTGATGGCTTAAGAAAAGAGGCGACCTGTTTGCGAGATGAAAATTCGAAAGCGAAGCAAGTGTCCTGTAATACCACTGCAAATCCAGGCAAATATGCATCTTTAAAGTTCAATCCTGATGATTAATTTGATGATTAGATTGTTTGCCCAAAATTTTGGTTTCAGATTTTGCTAATGTTTGTGGCGATCGCCCTTGCAACAGACGATCATCGAAGATAATAGAGAAGCTCTGCACAATAATTCACAAATGTACCTACGTGTATAATTATTGCCGAACAATGAAGTGCAGATAATGTCACAGAGAGGAAGGCTACATTGAAACGGATGGACGCAGGACAACTACTCGAACGCTACGCAGCGGGAGAGCGTGATTTTCGTGAAGTCGATTTAGAAGGAGCCTTTCTGGGTGGCGCTCATCTCGATGAGATTAATCTCAGGGAAAGTAATCTGTCTCGGGTCGTCTTAACCGGAGCCACCCTTAACCAAGCCAATCTACGGGAGGCGGATCTCAGTTACTCCAGTTTGCAGGGCGATTTGAGTCAGGCAAACCTCATTTCTAGTAATCTCACCGAAGCCAATTTAACTGCCGCAAAGCTTGCCTACAGTGGTTTACGGGCAGCTAACCTCACCCGTGCCAGACTGAGTTCTGCGGATTTGTCCTATGCAATCCTCAATGAGGCGATCATGCGGGAAGCCAACCTGAGTAAGGCGAATTTAACGGAAGCCTTTATCGGACGGGCAAATTTAACCCAAGCAAACTTGGAAGGGGCAAATTTACAGGGAGCTAATCTGACCAGTGCGA
>JBIKYI010000317.1:0-4363 GCA_044355355.1 Limnothrix sp.
AATAGTGTTCGCCACCGCCAGGACACCCTGTTGTGATTGGAGATGACTGCCAAGCTGAGGGAGAGAGGCGAGATCAGTCTGGGCTGCTGCTAAACTGCCAATCTTCGCCAACAAGGGTAGATTTGGGCGAAGATCCTGGGACGTTGCTTGATCGGGCTTAAGACTGACCAAGGCTGGTTCTGCCTCAGTATTACCCGTACTATTTGAATTTTGTCCCACATTGGCACTCTCCTCTGCTGCTGCAACTGTTTTAACGGCAGATTTAATGGCAGAGGGTTGCATCTCTTCCAGGGAAGGAATGTGGGAAATAGAAGCGTCTTGGGCGATCGCCGAACCTGCTGATCCGAAAATAACAAAACTGCTAGTGCTAAGGGCAAGGAAATGGCGATAAGCAAACATTAACTTCGAGGGGTGAGTCAGGTCTTAAATACTAGTTGAATCTAGATTGACAGCACAACTAATGCCAAAAATGGCACAAATTAGCCCCCAATGACTAAGTTTCACTGACTAAGTTTAAGGCAAAAAAACTGAAACTACTACTTTACTGGTTACTTCCTGCCGAATAACCGCCCCATTGCCTATGCCACGAGGAAATTCTTTGACCGGGTTGCAGCCAAAGTCTTTTCCTCAAAAATTGTCCCTTGCAAATTAGCGCCTTCCAATTGAGCCTGTTTGAGGCTTGCCCCCGTCAAGTCCGCTCCCCGTAAATTTGCACCCCGGAGATCCGCATTCCAAAGGTAAGCCCCCCGTAAATTTGCTCCCTGAAGACTGGCATTTTGGAGATTTGCGCCGTTAAAATTCGTTTCTTCCAGATTTGCCCCATCGAAACGGACGGCGATCGCCTCCATCTGGACGCAATTGGAGCGACTGAAGTTACTCTTTTTCAAATCCGCATTGCTCAGACAAGCATGGTTGAGATCCGACTCCACAAACTCCGCCAACCGCATCTTGGCATCGGTGAAATTCGCCCCCATCAACTGGGCATTGTGGCATCGTCCGCCATTGAAAAAAACGCCCGTCAGATCAATCCCCTCTAAATCACGATGACTCAGATCAAGGTCATTCATATAGGCACGCTGCAACCGCACACCAAGCAAATTTGCTTCCAACAACTGTGCACCACTTAATTTTGCTTGACTCAGATTAGCCCAACTCAAGTCAGCCCCCGTCAAGTCAGCCCCCCGAAAATTAATGCCCTTCAGGTTCGCCCCGCAAAAATTGACCCCCCGCAAATTGGCGTAGTAAAAAGACACCCAATAAACGATCGCCCCACTCAATTGAGCGCCCTCAAGGTTGCTATAGCCGAGATATGCCCCCTGAAGATTCGCTTTCGTTAAATCCGCCTGGGATAAATCGCAACCCCGTAATTTGGCATAGCTTAAATTTGCGCCATACAAAAAAGCCTGACTGAGATTTGCTGACTGAAACTGACAATAGGACAAATCTGAACGGGCTAATGAACTACCACTTAAGTCACTGTGATTAAAATTAGATCGACTTAAATCCACACCCATTAAATTCGTTCCAGGCATATCTGTATCCAGGAAGTGGCGATCGCCCGACGCATAATTACATAAGAGTTTTTGCCTATCCATAATTCCCCCTTGTTCATCAAGTTGCCTTGATCCCTATTGCTTCTATCTCAATGGCAATTTATTTTGACTGAGTTGCCATATGACCTAATTTTAAAAGTAGATCTACAAAATAGATATGTTTTTATAATTGATCCCCAACTTTATTAGAAGCTAAATTGATACTAAATTTCTAAGTCTCAGAAAAATTCTTTACCTAAAACTGACCGAATACCTAATATACGGGCATGTCTTAGCAAAGATCATGGAGCTTCGTTTGTTATCTGTTATTGCTATTGCTTATTTCTGGGTACATTGCGCGATTATGGCTTCGATGTTTTGGACTGGATAAATGGCTGTGCCTAGGGCGATCGCCACCTCCGCCACCTGCATATCATCCAAAAATTTTGCCTCATCATGTTTGAGCATCACCGTTGGTAACAGAATGCCATCCCCAAAATCTCGATCCTGGAGCTTCGCCAATAAATCCTGACCCGTCAGCAAACCCGTCACCGTGATCGCCTGACCCCAATAGTCACTATTCAGCGCCGCCAAGTGAATCGTTAAATTCTCAACCCCATTCAGCCGCGCCACCAGAGGTTCAAACGCCTTTTCCACCGCATTACCCACCACCCAAGTAAAGGTTTTCGGTTGTTCAATCCGGTCAGGCAGCAGTCGATCCGCCGTTTCCAGAAAATCCCGGATAAATTGCCGAATTGAACCCACTCCATTACCAATCTGCGGATAATCCTCATAGTGGGATTCCGGGGGCAACTCCTCCCGTCCAATCAAAAACCATTCATCCGCCAACCAAGCAAAATTTGTCCCAAACTGCCCCTGAAATTCCTGCTGCAATGCCTGCACCTGGGCGATCACTTCCCTCGCCTTTGCCTGATTGACAGGGCTTAATTCATCCAAATCAGGACGAAACCGCGTTAAGCCCACAGGTACAACTGCGGCTGAAATGACCGCCGGAATGTCCCCTTGGTGGAAATTTGCTAAATCCCGGAGGGTTTGCTCTAGGTGTTCACCATCATTAATGTCGGGACAAACCACCACTTGGGCATGGATTTGTAGACGATTATCCTGGAACCATTGCAATTGTTTGAGAATTTCCCCGGCACGGTCATTTTTTAGGAGACGGCGACGAATCTCGGCTTCTGTGGCATGGACGGAAACATAGAGGGGGGACAGGCGCATCTGGTTAATGCGTTGCCATTCCCGTTCGGGCAGATTGGTGAGGGTAAGATAGCTGCCGTAGAGAAAACTGAGGCGATAATCGTCGTCCTTGAGATAAAGGGTTTGGCGTTTGCCGGGGGGCTGTTGGTCGATAAAGCAGAAGGGGCAACGGTTATTGCATTGAATTAAGCCATCGAACAGGGCATTTTCAAATTCGAGTCCAAGGTCTTCGTCGTAGTCTTTTTCGATTTCGAGGTGGTGCTTTTTGCCCCGTTGGTCGAGAACTTCAAGTTCTAGGTATTCGTCGGCACAGAGGAATTGGTAGTCGATGAGATCTCTGGGTTGTATGCCATTGATGGCGACTAGGGCATCTCCTTTTTCAAAGCCGATTTCGGCGGCGATGGAGTCTGGGACGACGCTGAGGATGCGGGCGGGCTGGATGGTGGAGGCGCTCATTGGAATCCTAGGGCAGTTGGGTTAATGCCAGGATGATCATACCAAATGCCAATCTGTACCAGACGAAGACCCAGGTTTTATGCTTTTGTAGAAATTTGATCAGCCAGGCGATCGCCAGGTAGGAGAACACCAGGGAGGAGACGAGACTCGTGATTAATGTACCCATCGGAATGGCGTTAATACTCTCGCTGAGGAGTCCTTTGAGTTCGACCAATCCGGCGATGGTGATGGCAGGAATACCGAGCAGAAAGGAAAAACGGGCGGCAGTGGCACGATCCAGGTTCATAAATAACCCGGCGGTAATGGTCGAACCGGAGCGGGAAACCCCTGGGATGATTGCCAAAGCCTGGGCTGCCCCCATCAGAATGCCGTCTTTAATCGTCAGTTTCTGGAGATCGCGGTCATGGTTTTGGGTGGATTCGGCGATCGCCAAGAGGGCAGACATCACAATCGACGCAATGGCGATCGCGGGTAAACTACGCAGGGGCGACTCATCATAATTCGGCACAAAAACCTTGATCAACACACCTGCGACCAAAATCGGAATTGTGCCCCAGAAGATGCCACAGAACATTCGCCATTCCTGTTGCTGAAAATCCTTGGTTTGCCAAGCCTGCCAAGCCCCCCCAAACACCTGTTGCAGGTCGCGCCAAAAATAACCGATAACCGCCACAATACTCCCCAACTGGATCACCGCCGAAAGTTCCACCCCCGGATCACCCCAACCCAAGAGCACAGGAATGACCTTTAGATGGGCAGTACTGCTGATAGGGATAAATTCCGTTAAACCCTGCACCAGACCTAAAACGAACCCTTGAAACCAGTTCAGCGGCAAAGTTTCCAACGGCATCGGCAGGATGGCGACTTGGGCACTTACCGGAACATTCACCTGAGCATGTAGTTGATTCTGCCAACAGCTCATCAACATAAAAACGGCAAAACCGAGGAGCATCACACTGCTGAATTCAAACCATTGCCGACGTTGTTTGTTGTTGAACATATAAGGCTGTAATCGCTCCTGAGGAATTCTATAGGGTTGGTGTGTCAGATTGTAATTGAGGGCAGCAAGTCGCCTGATAATCGCTGCAACGGTTGCTGTTACGGCTATGCGTGACACAAAGAGCTTGTCTACAAAGGGTAGAGGCAAGGCACAAATT
>JBIKYI010000011.1:0-14628 GCA_044355355.1 Limnothrix sp.
TTCATCTTTGACTTTGAAAGATAGTACTATTTCTAGCAATACAATTGAAATTTCACCTGGCTTTTGGGGTTCTTCTTCTGCTTCAGGTAGTGGTCTTTTTATTGGTGGCAATGTCACTTCTTCTTTGACTTCTACTTTAACTAATAGCACTATTTCTGGAAATCAGGCAAACATTAACAACGGCAATGGCGGGGGGATTTTTAATCAAGGCAAACTAGATATTATTAATACAACCATTTCTGGCAATACAGCGAGTCAATATGGTGGTGGCATTCATAATACTGGAGAAATGACTATCACCCATGCCACAATTGCAGACAATAGTTCAACTGATTCTGGTGGTGGTATTTTCTTTAATTTTGCTTCTTCTGGTGGGGAAAGTCTTACTATTCAGAATAGTATGATTGCCAATAATACTAGTAGTACTACTAGTGGTGATGATATTTTTGATAGTGTTGGATCAATCAATTTTAATGGTATTAATCTTGTAAAAGATGGTAGTAAAAGTGGTGTAAATATAATAAACGCAGATCCTAATCTTGCTCCCCTGGGTAATTATGGTGGGGTGACGCAAACCCATTTCTTGTTACCGTTTAGTGTAGCTCTAGATGCTGGGGATAATGCTTTTGCTGCGAATCCGAATGATCAACGGGGTGGCTCTCGTATTGCTAATGGCACAGTTGATCTTGGGGCTGTCGAATTTCAGGGGACTAATCTTTCGATTATATCGGGGGATGGACAGAAAACGTTTGTCTCTAATCCGTTTGAGCCATTGGTGTTTGAAGCTAAGGAAAATACATTTAATAATCCTTTAGCAGGACTAACTATTACGTTATATGGATCTTCATCATCTTCCTCTTCTTCGGGTACAGATCCTGGTTTTTCTGAGTCATTTTTCCAAGGAATAACTGATAGTTCTGGGCAGGTGCGTTTTTTAACTAGGGCAAATGATATCGCTGGTGAATTTAGTTTTTTTGCTACAACATCTGCTGGGGGGAGTGACTTTACATCAGCATCGGGTAATTTAACAAACGTTGAGGCTGGGCCAGATGGTGGCGATTGTGCCACTTCTTGTACGCCCCAAACTCCCCAACCAACGATTGTGACGGAGCCTTTGGAAATTGCAGTTGAGCAGGTCAAAGATACTTTAAAAAGAATCGAGAAGGAGACGAATACGAAATCTGCATTGATTTATTTGGTTTTTAGACCAGCATCTCCGTCACCGATCGCCACTACTGAAATTAAAGACAACATTAAAGATGGCACTAAAGATATTGATGTTAAAAATGAGGATCAAGAGAATCAAACTGAAGGGAATTATGGAGAGACCCAGTGGGAGTTTAGGAGCGATCGCCTAACGGAATTTTTAAACGCAGCCACAGAGAACTTTCTGCATCCTCGTGACAATTTGAATTGGCGAGTGATGAATTAGAGCTGATCATGATTACTGCTGATGAGAAGGTGATCCGCAAAAGAATGCCCGGTGTGACGCGAGACTTAGTGATGGCTCAATCCCAACTATTCCTACGGGGAGTAACGAGTGTTCGTTTTGGGAATGCCTATCTGAAACCCGCCCAATATCTCTATGATGTTTTGGTCAGACCACTGGAAGCATCACTAGATAAGGTGGAGATCGGTAATTTGACCTACATTATGGATGATGGTCTGCGCACATTACCCTTGGCAGCACTGCATGATGGCAAGCAGTTCCTCATCGAGAAATATAGTGTGGGCTTGATGCCGAGTTTTTCCCTGACCAATACTTCGGGCTATGTGGAACCAAAGTCGAATTTGCTTCTAGCGATGGGGGCTTCTGAGTTTGTGGATCCGAACCAAAATCCCTTACCCGCCGCCCCTTTGGAAATTCAGATTATTGCCAAGGATATTTGGCAAGGGGATAGTCTGACGGAAAATCAATTTACCGTAGATAATCTTGTTGAGGCTCGCCAGAAAAAACCCTATGGCATTTTGCACTTGGCGACCCATGGGGAATTTAAGGCAGGGGATCCGGCGGATTCTTATATTCAGTTTGAGGATGAGAAGGTTACGCTCGATCAGTTGGATCGTCTGCAATTGGGTAAGCCACCTTTGGAATTATTGGTCTTGTCTGCCTGTCGCACAGCAATCGGCGATCGCAATGCAGAGTTAGGCTTTGCGGGATTGGCACTCAATTCCGGCGCGAAATCGGCTCTGGGCAGTATCTGGTATGTGAGCGACACAGGCACAATGGGCTTGATGACCCGTTTTTATCAAGAATTACAAAATGCGCCCACAAAGGCAGAAGCCCTCCGCCAAGCTCAGTTGGCTCTACTACATGGTGAGGTGTATTTGGAAGGCAATACCCTGATCACGAAAGATGGTCGGATTGAATTACCGGGTGATTTTGCGAATGGGGGCAGGATTGATCTGACCCATCCCTTCTTCTGGAGTGCCTTCGCCCTGGTGGGTAATCCTTGGTAGTCTGATAGCTCCATTGGGAAAAATCGCTTGCTAGTTATGAATGGTTAAGCAGAGTTAAGGAGGCGATCGCCCGCTAGAAACTTGTGCCAGCATTAAGCCATAAGGTCATTTCAGGTAACGTGATGTCATCCCCTCGACCGTCTGATTTCGCTGTGTGGACAATGCCCCCGGAGGCTGTTTATGATTCCCTCGACACACAGGTAGGTGGATTATCCTATGGGGCGGCGGCGGCAAGGTTAGCGAAATTTGGGGCGAATGAATTGCCGGAACCGGAACAGCGTCCGCTCTGGCTCAAGTTTCTGGATCAGTTAACCCATTTGATGGCGATTTTGCTTTGGGTTGCGGCGATCTTGGCTTTTATTTCGGGTACGCCAGTTTTGGCTTGGGCAATTTTAGCGGCGGTCTGGATTGGGGCAATTTTTGGCTTTTGGCAGGAATTTCAGGCGGAACGGGCGATCGCCGCCCTCAAGAATGTCTTACCGATGCGGGTGAAGGTTTATCGGGATGGGGAATTACAGGAAATCCCCTCACGGGAACTTGTGCCAGGGGATGTGATGCAACTGGAGGAGGGCGATCGCCTATCGGCGGATGGGCGTTTGGTCAGTGCCGAAAGTTTATACCTCGATATCTCTGTATTGACGGGGGAATCCCTCCCAGTAGCAAGAAATGCCTACGCCGTTAGTCGCAAGGAAGCGGTTTCCGTGCGGGCAGGTAAACCCATCCCAGCGGGGGAAGCGCCGATCCAGGAGGGGGTCAATCCAGCGGAAATCAGTAATCTCGTCCTCGCAGGGTCAACCATTGCGGCAGGACGCGGTATGGCAGTGGTTTATGGCACAGGAAGCAATACCGAATTTGGTCAAGTTGCCCACCTCACCACGACGGTCAAGCGGGCTATTAGCACCCTCGAAATTCAGGTGGAACGCATCGTGCGAGTGATTTCGGCGATCGCCGTGTCCATGGGCATTAGCGTATTCATCCTCAGTCACCTGATCGTGCATATGCAGATCAGCGAAAGTTTTATGTTTGGCATCGGTATTATCGTCGCCAATGTCCCCGAAGGTTTATTGCCCACCGTCACCCTCGCCCTCGCCTTTGGGGTGCAGTTGATGGCAAAACAAAACGCCCTGGTACGCAAACTTTCCTCGGTAGAAACCCTCAGCGCCGCAACGGTTATTTGCACCGATAAAACCGGAACCCTCACCAAAAATGAAATGACGGTGCGTTATCTGTGGTTGCCAGAAAATTCCTCCGCAGAAACCCCCGAAAAATCCCGCGTCGTGGAACTAACCGGGGCAGGCTATGACCCCATGGCAGGTAAGGTATTACTCCCCAATGATTTTGCGTCGGTGTGGCAGGTGCAATTATTGCTGTTGGGGGCAGCCCTCTGTTCCAATGCGCGGTTGGTGAAGCAAGTTGACCCGATCCGTTGGCAGGAAATTGGTGATCCCACCGAGGCGGCATTACTGACGGCAGCGGGCAAAGCATCCCTCGATTTAGAGCAAGCCAAAACGGACTTTCCCAGAAAGCGGGAAGTTCCCTTTGATTCCCGTCGCCGGATGATGACGGTGGTTTTAAATTGGCAGGGGTCAAAAATTTGGTCACGTCCGGAACCCATGATGGGTTTTACGAAGGGTGCGCCCTTGGAAGTGTTGCGCCATTGTACGCAGATATTGCGGGATGGACAGGTGGTTTCGCTGGAACCTGAGGATTGGACAGAGATTGCCGCTGCGAATGATCGGTTTGCGGAGCAAGGTTTTCGGGTGTTGGCGATCGCCGCCCGTCCGGGGGATGCAAGTTTGGTAAATCTCCATGCCCAGGAACTTGAACAGGATCTGATTTTTGTCGGTCTGGTGGCAATGTTTGATCCGCCCCGTCCCGAAGTGCCCCAGGCGATCGCCCAATGCAACACCGCAGGCATCAAAGTCACCATGGTCACGGGGGATTATGGTCTCACCGCCGAGGCGATCGCCAACCAAGTCGGTCTACTCCATGGCAAAGCCCGCATCGTCACCGGGGATGGCATGGGACATTTATCCGATGCCCAACTGCGGCAAATTTTAAAATATCGCGAAAATCTCGTCTTTGCGCGGATGTCCCCTGAACATAAACTCAGACTCGTCCAGGCTTATAAAGATATCGGTGAAATCGTTGCTGTGACCGGGGATGGCGTAAATGATGCCCCAGCCCTCCGCGCCGCGAATATTGGCATTGCCATGGGTCTGAATGGCACAGATGTTGCCCGTGAAGCCGCCGATATTGTCCTGACCGACGATAATTTCGCCACCATTGTCAAAGCCGTCGAGCAGGGACGCGCCATCTACCAAAACATCCGCAAATTCATGACCTATATTCTGGTGTCGAATATGCCAGAAATTATGCCCTTCCTGGTGATGGTCGCCTTTCGCTTACCTCCAGCCTTGACTGTTTTACAAATTCTCCTCGTGGATCTTGGTACAGATGTCCTGCCTGCCCTGTCCCTTGGTGCAGAACCCCCCGAAGCCCACAGCATGGAGCGTCCCCCCCGTCCCCGCGAAGAATTTTTGCTGAGTATGCCGTTAATTTTGCGTTCCTATTGTTTTATGGGCGTGATTGAAAGCATCCTTGCCTTTGCCGGGTTTTTCTGGGTTTGGGGCAGTCATGGTTATTCCTTTACGGAGATTCAGGCGACCACCGCCGGGATTTTAGCCCATACTGCCAGCCCGGAAGTGTTGCACATTTACCACGAATCCACGACCATGACCCTCGCGGCGATCGTGGCTTGTCAGGTGGGTAATCTTTTTGCCTGTCGTTCGTCCTGGGTATCGGCGTTTAAATTATCCTGGACGAACAATAAATTGCTCTGGGTTGGGGTTGCGTCAGAAATCAGTTTTCTGTTGTTCTTTATCTACTTCCCGCCGATTCAATCTTTGTTTGAAATGGCTCCCCTCTCTGGTCAGCAGTTGCTTGCTCTGACTATTTGTCCTGTGATTATTCTAGGGGTAGAGGAGCTACGTAAGTTATGGATTAATCGTAAATCAAAATCGGTTCCAATTTCTTAGATCTTGACAGTATCAATATATAGGCAGTCATTTTTTTGTTGACGATTTCAAGATTGTGTTTAGTCGTCGAATAATTGAGGCTAAAAGTTTGCATAAAATTGAGTTTTGCCAATCCTCTCTGGCATTCCAGAGATAATAATATTTAGGATTAATTTCTATTGCACGTTTAAAACTAGTGATCGCCTCTTTATATCTTCTTAAATTCCAGAGTACATTTCCCTTCAAAAACCAAGCAAAGTCATTGTTCGGATTGATTTCTATTACACGGTCATAGCTAGTGATCGCCTCTTCATATCTTCCTAAGTCTCTGAGTGCATCACCTCTATTAAGCCAAGCATGGTCATCGCCAGAGTTTATTTCTATCGCACGGTCATAACTAGTGATCGCCTCTTCATATCTTTCTAACTGTCGAAGCGCATGTCCTCTACTAAGCCAAGCATAGTCATCGCCAGAGCTTATTTCTATCGCACGGTCATAACTAGCGATCGCCTCTTCATACCGTTCTAACTGTCGCAGCACATGTCCTCTATTAAGCCAAGCAAAGTCATTGTCCGGGCTTATTTCGATTGCACGGTCAAAACTGGCGATCGCCTCTTCATACCGTTCTAACTGTCGCAGCGCATGTCCTCTGACAAGCCAAACATAGTCATCGCCAGAGTTTATTTCTATCGCACGGTCATAACTAGTGATCGCCTCCTCATATCTTTCTAACTGTCGAAGCGCATGTCCTCTATTAAGCCAAGCAAAGTCATCGTCAGGACTTATTTCGATTGCGCGGTCAAAACTGGCAATCGCCTCTTCATACTGTTCTAACTGTCGAAGTGCGCGCCCTCTGAAAAGCCAAGCATAGTCATCGCCAGAGTTGATTTCTATCGCACAGTCATAACTAGTGATCGCCTCTTCATATCTTTCTAAATCACGAAGTGCATCTCCCTTCAGTAACCAAGCAAAATGAAAGTCAGGGTTGATTTCTATCGCACGGTCAAAACTGGCGATCGCTTCTTCATATCTTTCTAGATTTTGGAGTGCATTCCCTTGATCATTCCAAGATTTATGATTATTAGGATTGACCTTTAAAGAGCGCTCATAACAATCTAATGCCTGAAAGTTATCACCGTTACTTCTAAAAAGTCTGCCTTGTTCTCGTAACAAATCTGAGAGTTGTTGACAATCAGAGGGTTCAGTTTGGCGAATCTTTTCTTTAATTTCTAAAATTTTCTCTATGCGTTCTTCTGGAGTAAGAGATTTATATTCTGCATAATCCCTATCAACCAACTCTTGAGATGATTGCTGTAAATCTTGTGAATTTTCAGAAAACTTAAATAATCCAGATCGCCAATCAAAAAAATCAGGTGCTCTCTGCACGAAGTAGTCAATCACAAAACTACGAACTAAAAACACCAGAGCAATTGGTAAATTTGCCTTAAATGATTCCCGTTGCCGATTCAGACGACTCAATAGAGGTGGTACACCCTTCCAACTGTGGTGATAAATCTCACCAGAACTCCATCCAGCTAACCGTTTAGTATCCTCATAGCCATATAGAACCTGTTCAAAACCTGTAATACAAGCAATATCAATTTTGTCTTTTTGATAACTTTCTAGCAGTTCTTCATAAAGCGTTTCACTCTCTCGACTCAACTCATAGCGAAGAATATTTTTCTGAGGAAAAGACTCCTTGATTCTACGGATTACCCCTTCCATCTGAGTTGGATTACCGCATTCCACAAAAAACAAACCAAAACCCTTTTTACGTCGCAATGCCCGTCGCAAATCAGCAAAAGCTTCTAGTTCATCTTGATTCTGACTATAGACATCATCAAAACCCATTGGATGTTGGCTACTAATATCTTCAAAACCTTGATTTTGTCGTTTTTTTGCCATTACAGTTCCTTCCACAAAACAGGATGAACATCATACCAAGTATGTTTATTTCCTTCCACATCAAAGTAGCGATACTCCAACACACAACGACTAAACAACAAACTCCGCTCTACTTCATCATTATCTATTTTTTTACTGTCATGTATCTGCCTCAGAACATCCCACTGCGATTCTTCAACTGCCCGCCGATATACATCCCTAAGATCATCCGTTGCCCGTTGTACCGATCTTGACCGAATAGGAAGTTGATCCGTTTTATTAATTGCTTCTTGCATCAACTGGATTAAATCTCGCACATATCCACCACTCATCAAACATAAATCTCTCAACACATCTTCCGATTCAAAAACCTCCGGAATCACAACATCTCGTAAAGAAAGAGGCAGTCTTTGTTTAATAATCGTTTTCAGAATCTCTAAGCCTTCTTGATAAGATTCACCATTAGTATCCTGACGAACCATAATAGAGGGCAAAACCAAAGGAATCCCATAGTTATCTTTTAGCTCAGTTGCCCAACGAGAATACACCATCGAAATAGGCACTGTATAAATGATGTGACAATTAAGCGCTTTTAATTGCTCATGGCGATCCAGAAAAATTTCTTCGTGATTACTCCGACCATTCTCACGAAAAATCGGCACAATACGATCAAGATTATCCGCGATAACTAATATTTTTTTATTATCTGGTAAATGACTACTGCCATCCTGAATAAAAGTATTAAGAGCTTGAATTAATGTTTCATTATGCGGCTCAATACGTTCTCTAATTTTCTGCCTTTGACCCGGTTCCGTCCTCACTGCCGCCGTTATCTTCGCAAATTCCTTTAATCCCACTTCAAGGGTTAGACCTGCAATATTAATCTCAGTTAAAGTGACTTCTTCAAGATCTGTGAGTCTAGCCTTTAGCCAATTGAGAATCGGAGACGGATTCGCTTCCTTTAATTCCCGTAAAAGATGGCGAGTACAAGCCAATAAAATATCCGTATATTGAGCATCATTAATACTTAAATCTGCTTCATCCGCAGCAAAATAGACAACAACATGACCCTTCTGCTCTAAATCCTCTTTTAGTCGTAGTAGTTCCGTTGTTTTCCCAGATCCTCGGTAACCAGAATATAACTGATAGGTAAACGCATTTGACCTATGGACTGTACGTCCTAGCTCAAGGACAACATCCTCATCACCCCGGACAGATCGACAATCTACATAGGCTGGATCACCCGGTTGGAGAGGTGTCGGAGTAAAGGCGTTATACATCTCATCAAGGAGATCTTCCATTTCCTGCGGAGGGATAGCCATCGTCTTTGCGTTCACCTGATCTGTCGATACTTGAATTCTAAGACTTAAAACGATTTTGTCTACGGGTATCAAGTGTATCCTTTGAGATAACTGGGCGATCGCCCCTATTTGTCCCCCTCAAAAATCTGAACCAAAACCCGTGAAAAGTCTTTTTATCCTGCTGCAACTCACGAATTCCAGTGTCCCCTTGGGAGCCTATAACTATTCCGATGGTCTGGAATTTTTGGTGGAATCGAACGCCGTTACGGGGACTGAGGGGATTAAAAATTGGTTGACCATGGAGTTAAACCATGGCTCGATTCGCATTGATGTCACGGTCATGCTCAAAATCGCCCAGGCGATCGCCACCCAAGATCTCGCCGCCCTGGGTTATTGGAATAACTGGCTGCATGGTACAAGGGAGACCTCGGAATTGCGCCAACAGAGCATCCAAATGGGCAATAGTTTACTGAAATTATTGGGGGATCTCGATGGGGAAAAACAGCAACAAATCGCTGCCTACAAAAAACTTTTGGGGAAAAATTGCCATTATGCAGTGGCTTTCGGAGTGGCGATCGCCCTCTGGAAGATGGAACCTCAACAGGCAGTCTGGGCATATCTCCATAGTTGGGCAAGCAACCTCATCGGCGCAGCGGTCAAACTCGTCCCCCTCGGACAAACCCAAGGTCAACAAATTATCTACCAACTCCACCCGACCATCAGCACCGTCGCCACAGAATTACTCGACCCAAGGGGCGATCGCCTCTATGCCTGCACCTGGGGCTTAAGTCTCGCCAGCATGAACCACGAAACCCAATACACCCGCCTCTTTCGCAGTTAACTCCAAAAGTTAATACTTATCCCTCTTTGAAAAGTAACAAGTTCTCCTAAAGTTGTTTCTTGTCACTCACTCATATCTCAAACCCCACCTTGGCTAACTGTTTTTTAATCTCCTCATCCAACGCTGCCCCCTCCTTCATTTGCGCCGTTAAAACCCCCATTTTTTCCTCAAAAGAAATCCCATCCTCCACCTCATCCTTGCGATCGCGATTTTTATTCCCATTCTTATAGCGAGAAAGGAACCACAAACAAGCCGGAATCCCAGTGTTATAAAAAAGCTGAGTCGGTAGCATCACAATACAATCCACCAAATCTGCCTCCACCAGAGCCTTACGAATCTCCCCCTCACCGCTCGTATTCGACGACAACGACCCATTCGACAACACAAAACCTGCCGAACCCGTAGGCGAAAGATGATAGAGAAAATGCTGCACCCAAGCAAAATTCGCATTACCCGCCGGAGGAGTTCCATACTGCCACCGACCATCATTTTGTAGTAAATCACCGCTCCAATCACTGTCATTAAACGACGGATTGGCGATCACAAAATCAGCCTTCAGATCCTTATGAACATCATTAAGAAAAGATCTCTCAGGATTCCAGCGAATATTCGAGCCATCAATCCCCCGAATCGCCAAGTTCATCCGGATCAATATTTTTGCGGAGCTTATCGGCTGACTTCCAAAGTTTCTGCTCAAATGATTCGTTATCTGCCTTGTTTGCTTTTTTCTCTTTGAGAGCCATGGGTGAGATACAAAAATCAATATGAGTGATCTAATTTAAGCATTAGATCGTGTAAATCAAATCTAGATTACGGACATTTACAACAGTCAACAATCGCAATATTAAGGTTCAAGTATCGGTGGCGATCGCCGTCAAACCATTAGAACAGAGACAAGCCTGAGAGACCCAGTAATTAAATAAAAGTTTTTATAGAAAGTTTTCATATTTTTCAAAGGGTTGTTTGATCCAGGGATTATCGGGTAAATATTGCACATAATAATCGGGCTGAAATTGTGCGTGGGCTTTCAACCAAAGTACCGCTGTCCGTATTTCGTGGAGATGGGGTGAATGTTCCTGGAGCCAAGGGATTGTTTTTTGTAAACTCACACCAGAATCTGCTAAATCATCAACGAGCAGGAGGCGATCGCCCAATGCGCCAAAATTGGTCAGATATTCCGCAAAGCGAATCTTGCCCTGCTCCCGATTACCAACGCCCTGATAGCTAGAAACATTCAGAATGGCTAAAGGTTGATCAAAGATCCGTGCCAAAATATCACCCACCCGTAACCCTCCTTTCGCGAGACAGAGAATTTGATTAAATTCCCAATCTGATGCCTTGATTTTTTGGGCAAGCTCTTCAATTGTGCGATGATATTCTTCCCAACTAATGACTAATTCTGACATTATTTTAACTCCACATTGAAACTATTTTGATGATATTTTGGGATGTATTCTAGATGCTTTTTATAGTTAAATCATAGTTAAAAAATAAAGGATTAAATCAAAAAAATTATTGAATCCTCCATGAAACAAGCTTGAGAGGTGAACATCCTTTAAAATAGGGAACGTAAACTTTTAAGGAGCTTTAGACAAACATGGGAGACCTCATTCGCCATTACCTAGAACCGATCGCCGCCTGGTTTAGTTCCTTGCCGATCCCCGATGTCGTTACCCACTGGGGACATCCGTTGATGATGAGTATTGTGGTACTTGCCTTGGGTAGTACTGCCGCCCTCAAAGGCTGGAAAAGTCGCTTATCTGACGATGCCGATGTGAAAAGTGAGAGCGTTTATTGGCACAAAAAATCCGCGTTATGGCTCACAACGTTCATTAGTTTGGGCTACACCGGGGGGGTCTTATCCCTCGTGATGCAGGGTCAACCCATCTTCGAGAGTCCGCACTTCTGGACTGGGACGATCGCCATTGGGATGTTGGTTGCAAATGGTGCTTTGTCCTTCACCAAATTCCTCGGTAAGGATGCCCTCCGCACAGTCCATGCCTATGTCGGTTCGGCGGCGATCGCCCTGTTAGTCGCCCATCTCGCCCTTGGGGTGAATCTCGGTTTATCTTTCTAAGTAGATCTTGTTAAATTGATCTTTCTCAGAAGTACAAAACCAAAATAAATCAACAAAAAGAGTCATATTGATCGAGATGATCCTATGGCTCTTTTTTGGCAAAGAAAACAATATTTAGAGGAAAACTTAGGGACCAATCCCAAAGCATTGGATCATCATCTAAAAAGTCTGTGACGGTGCGCCCAATTTGGTCAATGGCTGCTAAATCTGCCGCGCTTAATGACACCTGTAATGCCTGGGCATTGGCTTGAGCCTGCTCAGCATTTCTTGCGCCCACAATAGCAGCGGTTTGGGGTTGCTGGATCAGCCAAGCGAGGGAGAGTTGGGCTAAGGTGCAATGATTAGCGGCGGCAATGGGTCGTAATTGTTCGAGGGCTGTCTGTACCCGCTGGTAATTGTTGGGATCGCCGTAGAGTCGATTGCGACTGCGGTGGTCGCCCTCTGCAAATTGGTGATCTGCGCCGAATTTGCCGGTTAAAAAGCCCTGTGCCAAGGATGAGTAGGACAAAATGGTGATTTTGTTGGCAACGCAATGGGGTTGTAAGTCTTTTTCGATCGCCCGCCAAAATAGGGAATAGGGGGGTTGCACACTGTCGATACGTCCGTATTGGGCAGCCTCAGTGAGTTGTGCGGTGGAGAAATTTGAAACACCGATCACCCGAATTTTACCTTGTTCCTGGAGATGAATAAGGGCAGCCATGGTTTCGGCGATGGGGACTTCTTCATAGCCCCAGGAACCCGACGGCCAATGGATTTGATAGAGATCGAGGTAATCTGTATTGAGATTTTTTAGGGAGCGATCGCAAGCCTGAATCACCTGATCGTATTGCAAATGATTGGAGAATACTTTTGTGAGCAACACTACCTGATCCCGCAGCCCGGCGATCGCCTCCGCGACCCGCTGTTCCGAATAGCCATCCCCATAAATTTCCGCCGTATCGATGGTATTCATCCCCTGTTCTACTGCCGTGCGAATTGCTGCTACCACCGCCACATCATCAATATCTGTCCAATTTCTTTTACCCGCTTGCCATGTACCCATAATCATCGGACTAATATACACATCGCTTGTACCTAGTTGTCTTTTATCCATTGCCATGACCCCTGTTGATTCAATGATTGATTATGTGATTGTTTGATGATGATTTCAGTAATTATTCGGTGAACCGCTGGAACATTTTGCTGATCTTAAACATAATCTCCTATGAACTTCTTGCAAATGCATTTGTCCTGCTTAAGTAAAGCCTCCAAAAATTGCGATCGCCCGGTCTAGCCCTTAGAATCTTGTCATTTACTAAAAAACCCTCGATGAAACGTCGCGAACTACTCAAATACGGAACCCTTGCCGCTTGCAGTTATAGTCTAGCTGCTTGTCAAAATCGCCTAGGGAAAAACCGGACATCGAGGGGCAAAAATAACCCCGTCAAATTAGATCTTGTCAAACCCGAAAATTTGGGTCAGCCGGAGAAAACAAAACTCGCCCTTGGCTATGCTCCAACTATTGCGATCGCCCCCTGGTTAGTTGCTATCGAACAAGGTTATTTCGAAAAATTTGGTTTAGAAGTATCCCTCTATAAACAGCCTAATACCGCAGAAGTGGAACGGGGTTTAGTGGAAAGTCGTTTTGATGCGGCGATCACTCCCTTTTCTACGCCCCTGATTAATCAATTAAAATCCCCCAGGATTGATTTCGTCGCATTGATGCAATTGCACCGCCATGGCAGTGTGTTTGTAATGAATCAACAGACCTGGGACGCTAAGATTCGCTCTAGTTTTGACTACACCAATTTTAATGAGTTTGCGGATGACTATCGAGAATATGTGCGATCGCTCCCCAATAAAAGTTTTGCCGTAGATGATTTGTATAGTGTCTCGGCTTATCTGTATCGCTATTGGTGGGCAGCGATCGGTTTTCATCCAGAACTGGATCTCAAATTATTAGAGTTTGCCCCTACAGAATTGCCCTATAAACTTCAAGCCAAAGCCATCCAAGGATATTCCAGCTTAGAACCTTGGGGACAACAGGCGATTATGAAGCGCCAGGGTTATATTGGCTATCTTGCCAATGATGTGTGGTGGGGACATCCTGGTTCTGTGATCACGACGGATGCGGGGTGGGTTAAGAAAAATCCCAATACGGCAAAGGCTTTAATTGCTGCCTCCCTCATGGGCTGTGAATATTGTCAGGATTCGGCAAATGCTAAGGCGATCGCCAAACTCGCTAAGGAACCCCTCGGTACGCATATTTCTAATATTGAAACCCTCCTCAACGGTCAATACTTCTATGGTGGTTCCGGCGATCGGCCCATTCCCCGCAGAGATAGCCCCATTTGGCTCGATTTCGGTCAACGCCTCACTGCCCCCGACCATGCCAATTATTGCTGGCAATCCCATGGTATTTGGCTCCTGACCCAAATGACCCGTTGGCAACATTTCGGTCTGAAATTCTACCCCAAGAATGCCGAAAACCTCGTCGCTGCCGCCTATCCCAACGACCCCTACAACCAAGTTGCAGAAGCTTTCGGTATCACTTTACCCCCCAACTCCAGCAAAGATGAATTCCCCTTCATCGACCAACGCAGTTTTTCCCCCAAATCCTCCGAAGCCTACATCAACCAATTTAAGATCAGAACTTAATCTCGATTAATTCAGACATCAGACATCAGATATCAGACATCGGGAGGTTCGTTGCGGTAATTAGTTGCGGTAATTATTAGATGGCTGCGTTACCTTAAAAAATGATTTATTTGTATGCTCTACTGGCATGATCCAGGTGCGAGGGAAACAATCTATGACTACTGCTTCGATTTGGCGTATTGCTCTCCTCTATGACAGTGAATGTCCCCTCTGTATGCGGGAGGTGAATTTTTTACAGCGTCAAGATAATGGGCGTGGGTTAGTGCGTTTTGTTGATATTGCGGATGATAATTATGATCCTGCGGACTATGGTAATGTCTCTTTTGCTGCGGCGATGGAACGAATTCATGCGGTATTACCTGATGGCACGGTTTTGCAAAATGTCGCTGTTTTTCGCTATACCTATGACCT
>JBIKYI010000318.1:0-4339 GCA_044355355.1 Limnothrix sp.
ATCAGCGATCGCCAGGTCGATGCCGCCACCTACCGAGACACCTACATCCCCCTGACCCAAAACCTCCACAAAGCCCTAAAATTTCACCCCCAACCTCAACATCTAATTTATCTTAG
Organism: Limnothrix sp.; assembly: GCA_044355355.1. Classification (GTDB taxonomy): domain Bacteria; phylum Cyanobacteriota; class Cyanobacteriia; order Cyanobacteriales; family MRBY01; genus MRBY01. Next base: position 117 of record JBIKYI010000318.1, read on the forward strand.
TAGCTCCTCTGTCTATGGCAATCAACAGGGGCAATGGGTCGATGAGACCAGTACCGTAGACCTAGAAAATGAATACAATCAAGTGCTTAATGGAGCCGAACAAAATCTATTGCTGACCCAACAAGATAACAACAAAATCACCATACTGCGATTAGGTGGTATTTATGGAGAAGGTTATGAATTAATCAGTCGCTTTAAAAAACTAGCAGGCAAAACTATGCCCGGTAGGGGCAACACCTATACCGCCTGGATTCACCTCGAAGATATTATTCAAGCAATCCAATTTATTATCGAAAACCAAGTGACAGGTATTATCAATCTAGTGAATGATTTTGATTTAACTATTCAAGAACTCAGCGATAAAATTTGTGCTATTGGAGAATTGGAATATATTCTTTGGGATGATACTAAACCCAGTTATCGTGCCCTTAATGCCAGAATTAGCAACCAAAAAATCAAGCAATTAGGCTATCAACTCTGCCATCCCCAAACCATCATTTAAGACATATTAATAATACATATTATCTCCAACAAAATACCATCAAAAATTATGACCCAAGCTGATAAACAAACACCAAATTCTACAAATTTTCCAGCAACTATTTCAACCACAGACTTTCAACAATGGCATCGCTTTATTCAAGACCATTGTTATCGCTGGCAAGGAGTTTTATCTCGCTATAGTCAGCAAGGTCAATTAACTGATGTCTTCGATTCGATTCGCCATTTTACGGTTAATGATGATGCAAGCAGTATCAATCACGCCTTGAATTTCACCCATCGCACAAATCCTGGACGGAGCCTCATCAAAGCCTGGAATGTCGAAAAATGTTCTCCCGGCATCACCCATCCAGTCGATCCAAAATCACAGGCTTTTTTTACGACCTATGGCTCTGGAATAATGAGTCGTCCCTTCAATCCAGAGGAGACAAATTATGCGGAATTGTATTTAAATTGTGCTCATTACCGTACCAGTATGGTGATCATGTATCACCCAGAGGAAAAAGATTTTAAACTTGCTCAAATTTCCCTGTTTCGTGAAACGAGAACAGATGATTTAGCTACTTTTTGGTCAGTGGATCAATGTGACCTATTAGCGCCTATTTCATCATCGATTCAGCTAGCAAATCAATCAATTACAATCACAAAAACAATTCAGTTCAATTCTCTTTCTTTGGCAGAATCTGAGATAACAATAGATGTAGATTTTTACTCTGATGGTGATGATCGACAAATTTTCTTGTTTCCCGATGGTTTAGCCCTCAATATCCCGGTGCAATTAACGCCTGGGACTGAACATTATCTCATTATGAGTTGGGCATATGAATCCGGTAAAATTAAAGGTGAATTTAAAAAGATTAAACGGGCGATCGCCCAATTCCCTGCCGATGGCGCAATGCCTTTACTGGTTACCCAAATCGGTGAACTAGTTGAGAAGTAAGAGCAGTAAAAAAATTACCATTCGTCCCGGCGACGACGTTTAGGGATTGTCCATTCCAACTCTGACAGTTCTGGATCCTCCTCAAACTCAATTTGCCATGCTTCTTTAAAGGGATTCACAACTTTTAAAATGGCATCACCGACGAAATCTTTAACGAATTCATCTTTTTTACTAAGCTTAAATTGCTCCTGCACCACTTCTGTAATACCACCATCACCCCAATCTTGATCATGGCGAAAATATTCAATAAAACTTTTGCCAGCAATGCGGGTTAAATAGGCGGCTGTAACCCCTTGAATCGCCTTGCCGACAACATAGGTGGCAACATTCGTTTGTAAGACTTTGGCTAATAATTCAACAGCTCCCTTAACAACCCCTAAACTGACTAAGGTTTTGCCTAGGGATACAGCTAATTCTTTCCCGCGATCGCCATCAATTTCACAGCCATAAACCTGACCGATTTCCATCACCATCTGGGCATTAACTGCCGCCGTCGCTAACATATCAACAACAGGTAAAGGCGTTACAGCAATGACTCCAGCCCCAATCCATTGATAGCGTTCAATCACTTGGTCAGCTTGTTTGCGACGTTGATGATCAATAATTTTCCTCGCTTCTTCCCCTAATCTTTGGGACTGTAATAATAAATTATCTGCGAGTAATTCATCCCCCTCAGATCGTAAGACTGCCGCTAGACGTTTAACGAGGGAGAAAATTTCCGGCTCAGGGGCAAAAAGTTGACCATTTTCTAACTCGAAAGGTTGGGGGTTAGCACAGACCGTCACCACATCTTGATCCGTCATTAAATGCTGGACTTTTTCCTTTAATCTTGCCGTAATGATGTCTTGATCTGCTTCGGTATAAAGGTCAATTTTGTTAAACACTAGGAGCGATCGCTTGCCGAGTTCCGCCAGTTCACAGAGGGGATCATATTCCGATTGCCGCAAATCATTATCGACCACAAAAATGAGTAAATCCGCCTCCGTCGCTAACTGTCGCGCCATCTGATCCCGCTGGATGCCCCCTTCCCCCATCTCCAAAATACCGGGTGTATCGGTGATCAAAATTTGGCGATTCACCCCCTTCAACTGCAACCGAAAGCGTTTACCCATTTTCGTTGTACCCATAGTCGCCTCGACATTGCCCACCATCTCGCCGATGAGCGCATTCACAAGGGATGTTTTCCCCGCCGAACCTGTGCCGAACACTGCCACTCGTAATTCTTGCCGTTCAAAATTTGCCTGAATTTCCTGCGATCGCTCTAACAGAACCTTCTGGGCGATCTTGTCCTGAATTTGTGCCGCCTGCTGCTGTACTACCTGCAAATTAATGGCTGCCGCTTCCGTTTTTTCAGTGGGCAGTTGTAGGGCATTCTGGGAAGAGACCGAGCGACTAACCCGCCGTTTGGTAGTTTTTCTGACGTTAAAAAGATTGAAATAGCGAACAAAGGTCCAGAGAATTAGCCCAATTAGGGCAATCAGCAACAAAATCAGGATATTTGCCAGAAAAGGGGCAGTAAATGAGACCTGGAGATAGAGGCGATAGAGGGAATTCACCAACCACAACATCAGCCCAAGCACCACGCTCAGACCGATAAAAAATAGGGTTAGACGAATCGGATGCATCAATGACTCATACTCACTCGTGGAAACCAGCCACATCTCGAATGATCATCATAACTTGTGAATTTACCGATGGGCTTGCTTGAGGATGCATTCGAATATTTGGGTGATGGTTGAGGCGATCGCCCTCCCAGTCGTCCCTAGCCACCAACACAAGAGCCAGCAAATTTCGCAGGAAAAGAAATCCCATGTGACAAAATAGGAACAGATAGAACCAAAAACACCACCAGCCGACGATAAATCTCCTATGAAACGTGAATCCTACGGCGCTCTCGCTGGAAGTTCAATCCCCGCCGCCATTTTGAGAGCCTCCTCAACCCTCAGATTTGCAGGCAATATCGGCTTCTGGGTGCAACTTGTACTCGGTGTCGTCGCCGCCCTCATTCTCCTCTTTGCCAGTGCCAGCCTGGTTGGAGGAGACAGCACATCCGCCGCTACCCAAGACCCTAAATTCAGCCAAGGCAGTAGTTTTGGTATTTTCTGTGCCGCCGGAGGAATCGTCGCCCTCGTCGTCAGTATTTTCTTCTTCTTTCGCTACAAAACAATCGCCCGCCTCATGCTCGTCAGCGATAACGCCCTGCGCCCAAAAAAATCCTACACCCTACAAACCATTAAATATGGTCTCCTTGCCAACCTCCTCGGTATGATGGCAGCTATTATCGGCGCAGAAGCTTTTGTGGGTCTAGTCATTGGCAAGGCGCTCACCATCCCCCAAGGTGCGGTTTTCTCCAACACCTCCCAACTTATTCAACCCAAAGATCTCTTCATCATCCTCGCCAACACCCACACGATCGCCTCCCACTTTACCGGCATCGTCGTTGCCCTCTGGCTTCTCAATCAGCTCAACAAATAAGACACTGATCCCCGATAACTGTTTTTATGCAACGCACCCGACTTAATCTCCTATTCGACGAAAACCTAGACCGATTGAGTCGATTTTTCCAGAACCCTTGGCGCAAGATTGCTTTGGTTATCATTGCCGTGTTATTCGGTAACCTATTGGCGACCGTCTTTCCACCGTCCATCGGGCAAACACCCACCTGGGATCCCATCGTTGCTGCTGCCATTACATTACTTGCCGAGGGGATGAGTTTTTTCTACTATCGATTGGGCGATCGCCAACAGTCCCGATCCAAGCTTACTTCTTCTAAATCTATCCC
>JBIKYI010000012.1:0-14543 GCA_044355355.1 Limnothrix sp.
TAATCATCAAAATCGTGCATTGTTGCTCCTTGGCGAGTTGTTGCATCAGATTGACCACTTCTCGACCGGATTTCTTATCGAGGGCAGCGGTGGGTTCATCGGCAAGGATAATGCGGGGTTTACTCACAAGGGCGCGGGCGATCGCCACCCGTTGTTGTTGTCCACCAGAGAGCTTTTCGGCGTAATAATCCATGCGATCACCCAGTCCCAACAGTTGCAAAATATCGGCGGCGATCGCATCCATATCCTGAGTGAGAAATTGGCGGTGAAGCTCAAGGGACAAGCGCACGTTTTGTTTCGCAGTTAAAAAGGTCATCAAATTATGCGCCTGAAAAATGTAGCCAATCTGTTTGCGTAGTTTGAGAAGTTGTGTTTTTTTCGCACCACAAATCTCCTGATCCAGAATCCTTAAACTGCCCTCCTGTGCTGATCGTAAACCCCCCATTAAGGTTAATAACGTTGTTTTTCCCGAACCCGAAGGTCCCGTCATAATGATGATTTCACCCGCATAAATATCGAGATTAATATCAAATAGAACCTGTTTTTTTAGTTCCCCCTGACCAAAATAATGATTCAGATTTCGAGAGAAAATAACCGGGGCGATCGCCGCTGCTGTGGGAGATGAAGACGGGAGAGTTTGCATAGCGGTAATGTCTAATAAAAATTTTAAAACTCAGAAAATATCAGCAGGGTCAGCACTCCGCAATTTACGCATCGCCACAGAACCTGATAACACGCACATCACAACCGTCAGGATTAAGACGGCGATCGCCCGATCTAATTTCATGCTAATGGGTAATAAGGTGGATACATAGACAAATTTATAGAGTCCAGTCGCAAGGAGTAGGCTAGGGAAAAAACCGACTACTGCTAATAGTAAAGATTCTTGGATTAAAATCATTAATAGGAAACGATCGCCATAACCCATTGCCTTCAATGTCGCAAATTCTGGCAGATGATCCGATACATCGGAATAAAGAATTTGATAAACAATTACGATACCGACAATAAAACCGATGACTGTGCCTAAACCGAAAATAAAACCGATTCCCGTCCCATTTGCCCAATAAGTTTTTTCGATATTGCCAAAATCTTCTGGCGTGAGAACTACCACATCATTAGGTAATATTGCCTTGATTTGTTGCTGCACTGCTGCCACATCTGTACCCGGTTTAAGACGGATCAAACCTACTTCAATTTGGTCAGGAGTACGCTCCGGAAATAGGGTTAAAAATGTGGAATCACTCACAACAACATTGCCATCGGCAGCAAAGGAAGTTCCCATCGTAAAAATGCCGCTCACTGTCACTTGTTTGTCACTGAGTTGCACTTCAAAGGCTCCTTTTTCTGTAAAATTTTGGGCAATTTCTCCGTATTCTGGTCTACCTGCACGGTCAAATAAAACCTGATTTAAGGGCTTAATTAACTCGAGACGTTCATTCAATTCTGCTGACTTAAAAACTGGGCGATCTGGATCAAAACCCCACACCAAAATACTCCGATTTTGTAATGTTGTCGGGTTGCGCCATTGTCCGATATTAATGTAGAGCGGACTTAATGTTTCTACACCCGGAATACCAGCAACTTGATAGAGTCGTTCACGGGGAATACTCCGCACAGCAATGAGGGTTTGAAATTGGGGACTGGCAATAATTAGATCGGCATTTAATTCTTGATAGGGTTTGATTGCCGCATCGAATAACGCGCCCTGAAATCCCAATTGCACAAACATTAAAATATCGGCAAAGGCAATGCCGGCGATCGCCACCATCAGACGAGCTTTTTGTTTGGTTAAGAGCAACCAAGCAATGGGCGTTTTTTGTGTAAAAGCTTTCAACATAAGAGTTTTAGGGGGAACAGCCGAGCAGTTTTATATCGAACATTCGGTATGCTTTAAGAGCAAAAATTAAGGCGCAATGGCAACTTGTACTTGCATATTGGTGAGTTTGGCGACCTGACGACTGGCAGCAGGATCTAAGGCAATACGCACTTCCACCACACGACGATCGAGGTTTTCACCGGGTTGATTACTAAAGGTATTTTGGCGATCAACTAATAAGCCAACCTGCGTCACTTTGCCGCTTAATTCCCCTGTAAAGGCTTGTCCCGTAATGATTGCGCTCTGACCGGCGCGAATTTTGCCGATGTCGGATTGATACACCTCGGCAACGGCAACCATTTGATCGGTTTGCCCTAGATCAGCGATGCCGTTATCACTGAGTTTTTCCCCGGGGCGAGTGTGAATCTGCAAAATTTGTCCATCAATGGGCGCACGAATGTAGGCTTGCTCTAGATCGGTTTCGGCTTGTTGTAACGCGGCGATCGCCCCATCAATGTCCGTCTGAGCAACCTGCACATCTACCGGACGCACTTCCTGAATTTGGGCTAAGGTGGCGATCGCCTCGCGTAATTGAGCCTGCAAAGTTTCGATGGTGCGATTTTGGGTCTGTTGCGCCTCCCGTAGCGTCACAGCAGCGGTGGTTGCATCCAGACGACGACTATCGAGAGTCGATGCTGACACAGCCCCCGCCTGCGCTAACTGTTGGTAACGGTTGTATTCTGATTGAGCGTTTTGAGCTTCTGCCTTGAGCCGTGCCGCCGTTTCAATCTGCACCCGTTTTGCGCCTGCAATATCTGCCTGAAGTTTGGCGATCGCCGCCTGTTGCGCTTGAATTTCTCCCGTTTTCGCTCCCGCCTGTACCTGTGCAAGACGGGCTTCAGCTTGGCGAACTCGCTCCTCTGCTTGGCGTACTAGATCTGCAAGGCGATCGCGCGAACCTAACACCGCAATAACCTGACCTTTTTTCACCTGTTCCCCTTCTTTGATGCGTAATTCCAGCAGGCGATCGCCATCAAGGGTCATCGGTGCAGCGATTTGAATCAATTCTGTCGCAGGTTCCAAGCGTCCCAACGCCGAGATTGAGCGGTTTTCTGGTTGCGCCACTACTGCCTGAGCTAAATTTTCCTTTGTTGCCTTGATCGAATTGATGCCGTAGAGTGTGATGCCCCCCGCGATCGCCGCCAAGGTCACAATAAAAGCAATCAGACGAGGTTTATTCGTTGGAATTGTGTTGTTCATTCAAGATTCTCCTGAGAAATATTTTCCTGTGCGGGGTGTTGAGTCAGATAGAGTTTTAGCATCGTTAAAAACAGCGGCACTTGCGTTTCAAAAGAACAAGTTTCTGGGCTAAACATGCGGTGTAATAACATCCCATCAATAAAACTCCGTAACAATTGCAGAATGTTCTCGTCCTTAATCGCGATCAACTCGACAATTTCCGTCTCATATTCCTGCCAGATCTGACAAAACAGCGACAGGCGATCGCCCCCATCCCGTTTTTGCTGCTGATAAAATTCCACCCAAATCAAATTTTGTTTAATAAAATAAGCCTCATTTTTCGCAATAAATTGAAAAACAGCTTCAAGGCGATCAATCGTCGATTCTTTTGCCTGTATTTCCACAAGCGCATTCCGAATATCCTGCCCAGCCATTTCCCGCACCATCTGCTCAAACAGCATCTCCTTACTCGGAAAATAGTGATAGAGCGTTCCCGTCGAAACCCTTAAACCCTTAGCAATCTGACGCATGGTAATCGCGGCGTAGCCCTTAGCGGCAAATAGATCAAAACATTGGCTCAATAACTCCTTGCGGTACTGATCATGGTCAATAATTTTGGGCATAGGATGACAGGTAACGATGAGGAAGATTGAGAACAAAGTAAACCCGATTGACCCTCAAACTACATTTTTATCCAGAAACGGTTTTTTTATATCGAACGTTTGTTATATTTTAACCTTAAAAAATTAGTCTGTAAAGTTTATTGAAGAAAAAAGCATCTATTCCCTCAAGCCTCAGCAGACCAAAAAATTAACGACTGTAATCTTGGCATTAATTCGGTAGGCGATCGCCAACGGCACAAGCAAGATGTTAAGGGAGTTTCGTGAATCTCTAATTTAACGAGAAAAGTCGGAAACATTTCCCAAAAGCAGAGGGAAAACGGATAATAGGGACGGTTTACTGCTTGGTGATGCGTGATGTCCGGCTATATTTTGACTGCCCCCGCGAAAATTAATCTCTATCTCGAAATTTTGGGCGATCGCTCCGATGGTTTCCACGAGTTGGTGATGGTGATGCAGACCATTGCCTTGAGCGATCGCATCGAAGTACGCAGGAATCGCAGTGGCGACATTAATCTCTATTGCCAACATCCCCAAGTACCCCTCACCGAGAGCAATATTGCCTACCGGGCGGCACAGTTGATGATGACCCGTTTCGCCCACATCTACGAAAAAATTGGCGGCGGCGTGGACATTACTATCGAAAAAAATATTCCCGTGGCAGCAGGTTTGGCGGGTGGCTCCACCGATGGGGCAGCGGTATTAGTAGGTTTAAATCTGCTCTGGCAACTGGGTTTAACTCAACCGGAACTCCAGGAACTGGCGGCGGAATTGGGTTCAGATGTGCCGTTTTGCATTGGCGGCGGCACGGCGATCGCCACGGGACGGGGAGAAATACTCGATCCATTACCCGACCTCGATGGCATCCCGATTGTGCTGGCAAAATATAGCAACATCGCCGTTTCCACCCCCTGGGCATACCAAACCTACCGCACCCAATTTGAAGAAGGTTATATCCGGGACGCAGAGGGGTGGCAGACCCGCATGAAACAACTCCATTCCGGTGGACTGATTAAAGCGATTCAGACAAAAGAGGTGGGGGCGATCGCCGCCGAACTTTACAACGACCTCGAAAAGGTGGTTTTACCTGAATTTCCCCAGGTACAAAAATTGCGGGATTGCTTTGCCGACAATGGGGCGATCGGTACAATGATGTCCGGTTCGGGGCCGAGCGTTTTTGCCCTCTGTGCAACCATTGAACAGGCCACAGAATTGAAAAAAATTGTCACCGAGCAACTCAACGATCCCGACCTTGACCTTTGGGTGACCCACATTTCCAGCACCGGGATCCAAGCCAGAGGACAGTGATCGCCATTGCCATCCAAAAAGCAAAAAGCTGTGGCACACTCAAGGGATGCGAACCCACAAACGGACAAACCCCATGATTAAAGCCTTTGCCGCCCACGAACCCCATGCCGCCCTACAACCCTTTGAGTATGACCCCGGTGAATTGATGCCGGATCAGGTGGAGATTGATGTTAAATATTGCGGTATTTGCCATAGCGATCTCAGCGTGATTAATAACGAATGGGGCATTACCCAATATCCCGTTGTGCCCGGTCATGAGGTGGTGGGGGCGATCGCCAAAGTCGGCGCAAACGTCAAAAATCTCAGCGTGGGTCAAATGGTCGGTTTAGGCTGGCACGCAGGCTACTGTAACGAATGTACCCAGTGTCATGAGGGCGATCAAAATCTCTGTGCCACCGCCCAAGCCACCATCGTCGGACATTATGGTGGTTTTGCCGAACAGGTACGCGCCGCTGCCAATAGCGTTATCCCCATTCCTGACGGCATCGACCTCGAATCCGCTGGCCCCCTCTTCTGTGGCGGCATCACGGTATTCAATCCCCTTGTCCAATATGACATCGCCCCCACCTCGAAAGTCGGCGTGATCGGCATTGGCGGTTTGGGACATATGGCGGTGCAATTCCTCAACGCTTGGGGTTGCGAAGTGACAGCCTTTACCTCCAGCGACGCAAAAATCACCGAAGCCCTCGAACTCGGAGCGCACCACACCATTAACTCCCGCGACCCAGAGGCGATCGCCGCCGCCGCCAACCAATTCGACTTCCTCATCTCCACCGTCAACGTCAAACTCAACTGGAATGCTTACCTCAGCACCCTCAAACCCCACGGGCGCTTACATTTCGTCGGTGCAGCCCTCGAACCCCTCGACATCAACGTCTTTGCCCTGATCATGCAACAGCGTTCCATCTCCGGTTCCCCCGTCGGTAGCCCCGCCACCATCGCCAAAATGCTCGAATTCGCCAAACTCCACAACATTCAGCCCATCGTCGAAACCTTCAAATTTGAACAAGTCAACGAGGCGATCGCCCACCTAGAAAGCGGCTCAGCCCACTACCGCATCGTCCTCTGCCGCTAACCCGAAGACAGATATCAGATGACAGACATCAGACATCAAATACCTGTCCTCATATATTACTGATGTCTGATATCTGATAACTGATAACTGTCAAAACCGCCCCCACAGGTTCGGGAACCTGCACTATCAGGATGCCCAGGATCCAAAGCACTATATATGTAGTTAACTAAACAGGCAGCAACCAACCCGTTAGCCTGGATAGAACCTACAGAAAGTCTTATTCAATCGTTGAACTTTGGAGTCACACTGCTATGGGAAAAGTCGTCGGTATTGACCTCGGAACCACCAACTCCTGCGTCTCCGTAATGGAAGGTGGCAAACCGACCGTTATCGCTAACGCAGAAGGATTTAGAACTACCCCCTCCGTTGTCGCCTATGCGAAAAATGGAGACCTTCTAGTAGGGCAAATCGCCAAGCGTCAAGCCGTGATGAACCCTGGCAACACCTTCTATTCCGTTAAGCGTTTCATTGGACGGAAGTACAGTGAAGTTAGCAACGAATCCACAGAAGTCGCCTACACCGTAGAACGGGATGGCACTGGCAACGTGAAAATTGATTGCCCTGCCAAAGAGAAAAAATTTGCCCCTGAAGAAATTTCTGCCCAGGTACTCCGCAAGCTCGTGGAAGATGCCAGTACCTACCTCGGCGAACAGGTTACCCAAGCGGTAATCACTGTTCCCGCTTACTTTAACGATTCCCAACGTCAAGCCACCAAGGACGCAGGTAAAATCGCTGGTATTGAAGTGCTCCGGATTATTAACGAGCCTACCGCTGCCTCCCTCGCCTATGGTCTCGACAAAAAGAGTAACGAAACTATTATCGTCTTTGACCTTGGGGGCGGTACGTTTGACGTATCCATCCTGGAAGTGGGCGATGGCGTATTTGAAGTACTCGCAACTTCTGGGGATACCCACCTCGGTGGTGACGACTTTGATAAGAAGATCGTGGATTACCTTGCGGATGGTTTCCAGAAAACTGAAGGGATTGATCTTCGCAAGGATAAGCAAGCCCTCCAACGTCTCACTGAGGCAGCGGAAAAAGCCAAGATTGAATTGTCTAATGTGACCCAAGCAGACATCAACTTGCCCTTTATCACGGCGACGGCGGATGGTCCCAAGCACCTCGACACTAACTTGACTCGCGCTAAGTTTGAGGAAATCTGTGCTGACTTGATCGACCGTTGTCGGATTCCTGTCGAGAATGCAATCCGTGATGCCAAGCTCGATAAGTCGGCGATCGATGAAATCGTGTTGGTGGGTGGTTCTACCCGGATTCCTGCGGTTAAGGATGTGGTAGAGCGTGTGCTCGGTAAGGTTCCTAACCAAACGGTTAACCCTGATGAGGTTGTGGCGATCGGTGCTGCGATTCAGGGTGGTGTATTGGCTGGTGAAGTGAAGGATATTCTCCTCCTTGACGTAACTCCCCTCTCCTTGGGTGTGGAAACCCTCGGTGGTGTGATGACTAAGATTATTCCTCGGAACACCACGATTCCGACGAAGAAGTCCGAAGTATTCTCCACTGCGGTTGATGGTCAAACCAATGTAGAAATCCATGTGCTCCAGGGTGAGCGGGAAATGTCGAAGGACAATAAGAGTCTGGGAACTTTCCGCCTCGATGGTATTCCCCCTGCGCCCCGTGGTGTACCTCAAATCGAGGTGACCTTTGATATCGATGCCAACGGTATTTTGAATGTGGTGGCGAAGGATAAGGGTACTGGTAAGGAGCAGTCCATCAGTATTACTGGTGCTTCTACGCTGCCGGATGATGAAGTCGAACGGATGGTGAGTGAAGCCGAGGCTAATGCGGCGGCGGATAAGGAACGTCGTGAAAAGATCGACCGTAAGAACCAGGCTGATTCTTTGGTTTACCAAGCGGAGAAGCAACTGGATGAACTGGGTGATAAGGTTCCGGCGGATGATAAGAGCAAGGCGACTCAGTTGATTAAGGATCTGAAGGAAGCTGTAGCTCAGGAAAATGATGAGCAAATTTCGACGCTCATGCCGGAATTGCAACAGTTGCTCTACACCATTGGTAGCAATATCTATCAACAGGCTGGTGGTGATGCTGCTGGTGCTGGCTTCGATCCGAACGCTGCTTCTGGTGGCGGTGCTGCACCCGGTGGATCTGCTAGCAGTGATGGCGGTGATGATGTGATTGATGCGGAATTTTCTGAAACGAAATAAGGTTTCTGGGTGAAATTTCGTATGGTGGGGAGGTTAATCGCCTCCCTTTTTTATTGGTTGTTTATTGTTGAGTTCTGGTGCTTTCAGAGGCGATCGCCAATCATTCACCCTAGAATGCTTCTACAATATTGATTCTGAATTACCCCGCAGTTAAAGTTAATGACTCCATCGACGCTACCCCGCATCAAATTTCTGAAGGAACCGACCCGCCCGGAATGGTTGGAGTTGGCGTTAAATAATCTGGATGAGATTTTGCTGGATCATTCCCATTGCGAAAAGAAGGCGGCGAGTGTGGCACTGAATCTGATGTTTCGTTATCCCTCGGCGACGAAATTGGTGCGGGAACTGACGGCGATCGCCCAGGAGGAATTAGAGCATTTTGAACTGGTGAACCAATGGCTAGAACGGAAAAATATCCCCCTCGCGCCCCTGAATGCGCCCCCCTATGGTGCAAGTTTGCATAAACTGATTCGCCCCCAGGAACCCTACCGCAGGCTAGATTCTCTCTTAATTTCGGCACTGATTGAGGCGCGATCGCACGAAAGACTCGGTTTAATCGGCGCACATTGCCCAGAGCCAGAATTAGCTAAATTTTATCGGGGACTGATGGCATCAGAAGCCCGTCACTATGGTATGTATTGGGTATTGGCTATAACCTATTGTGATCAAGAGATTGTGAATGATCGGTTAGTAGAATTGGCGATCGCCGAGAGCCAGATTTTATCTGTACTGCATCCTGAACCCCGAATTCATAGCTAGATTTGTTGAATATGGCATCGGGGAAAATAGTGCAACTATACAAATATTTCTCAACATATCCGGGCTTTTTATATCAAGAAAAATCAAGAAAATCTACAATTCTCTAAGCAACATTACATACTGCTGCTTTCCGGCGGCAAACTAAGATGAGGTGAAGTTTGTTGATTAGGCTAGAGAGGGTTGCAACCCTAGCATTCCTAGAATTGACAATAAATCCCCTCGTTCACTCCAGCTAAACCCTCCGATGTAGTACTGTGCTGACTTCCCTCAATCCAACTTTGGTGATCGCCCCCGCGATTGAGCGGCAGTTCTTAACCGGAACCATCGACATGTCCTTGGCGATCGCCCGCGATGAAATGGTGCGATTGAGAAGCCATTGCGACTTGGGTGATCAAAGCAATTCAGAAAATCCAGTCCTCGATGTGCCCCATTGTCTAATGGTTGTGCATGAGGGTAAACTCTGCGGCATTTTTACAGAGCGGGATTTAGTTCGACTCATTGCAGAAGAAGCGAATCTGGCAACCATCACCCTAGGGGAAGCCATTCGTATTCCTGTAATTTCCCTCTGCTGCGACGAACAGAGTGATATTTTCACCGCCCTAGATTTATTACGCCACCACCACCTCCGGCATCTCCCGATTGTGGATGCGGAAGACCATCCCCTCGGCATCGTCACCTACGATAGTCTCCGCAATGCCCTACCGCCGATCAAATTATTGACCCGACTCCATTGCGTCCGCGATGTGATGACCGAGGATCTGATTACTGCCCCGACTACCCACTCCCTCCTCGCGGTTGCCCAGCTTATGGCGGATCACCAAGTGGGCTGTGTGCTGATCTGTGATGAAACAGGCGATCGCCCCCGTCCCGTCGGCATCGTCACCGAGCGCGATATCGTCCAATTCCAGAGCCTAGAACTCAACCTCAGGGAAACCCCCGTTGCCACCGTCATGAGTTCACCCCTCTTTACCCTGGCTCCCGAAAGCTCCCTCTGGGAAGCCCACCAGACCATGAACCGTCACCATGTCCATCGGCTAATCGTCATGGACAAAGACGACATGGGGGAAGGGGAAAAAGTCCTAGGACTCGTTTCCCAAACCAGTCTCTTTCAGGTGCTCCGACCCACTGACATGTACCAGATGATTGAACTGTTGCAGACCATGGTGGATGATCGTACCCAGGAATTGGCGCTCAAAAATCAACAACTCCAACTCGAAATCAAAGACCGAAAACGGGCAGAAGAAAAGCTCCAGCAAGCCCATGATCACCTCAAGGAAATAGTCAAAGAACGTACTCAACAACTCCATGATGCCAACATTCAACTGAAGGAAGATTTAGCGCGACGGGATGAGATTCAACGTGAATTAGAAAAAACCCTCAAGGATCTTCAACATACCCAAATTAAATTAATCCAGACAGAAAAAATGTCCGGTTTAGGGCAGTTAGTGTCAGGTATTACCCATGAAATTAATAACCCCATTAATTTTATTTATGGTAATTTGCAACATGCGGGGGGCTATATTGACGATATTTTAGAAACGTTATCCCTCTATGAAAAATATTATCCCCAGCCACCCCAGGAGATTCGAGCGAATAATAAAAAGATCGATCTCGACTTTTTGCGGGATGATGTCAAACAGCTTTTAAATTCAATGTATTCCGGTGTGGATCGCATTCGTAATTTGCTGTTGTCGTTGCGAACTTTTTCCCGCTTGGATGAATCAAAATTAAAGATGGCAGATATTCATCAAGGTCTAGATAGTACATTATTGTTAATTCAAAATCGTCTCCAGGGACAGCATAATTTTTCGCGGATTCATGTGATTCGTGAGTATGAAACGATTCCACAAATTGAATGTTATCCGAGTCAATTGAATCAGGTGTTTTTAAATCTTTTGCTGAATGCGATTGATGCGGTGGAGGAGGCACAACAGCAGAGACATTATTATCAGCCGGAAATGATGTCGGTGGTTACCCAGACAATGGAACAGGAACAAGCAACCCAAAGTTATCGTAAACCTCAAATTCGGGTGAAGACGGGAATCTGCTCTGCGGGCGATCGCCTGATGATTTCCATTAGTGATAATGGTTTGGGCATTTCCCCAGAAATTCAGCAAAAGTTATTTGATCCCTTTTTCACAACAAAACCCGTCGGCAAAGGTACGGGTTTAGGTTTATCGATTAGTTATCAAATCGTAATCGAGAACCACGGTGGAACTTTGGAATGTATTTCTAATCTCAATCAGGGCACGGAATTTGTGATTACTCTCCCCGTCAGTCAGGCGGCGATCGCCGCTTAGTTTGCCATGAATTTTAGTGATGATAGTCGTTTGGGTTAAGTCTTTAATCTGACGATTGTAGGGAGTGTGATACCTTGTCGCTGCCTCTAAGGAATTCGTTGCTTCTTGTCGTTTGAACTAAAGATATAGTCATCCCCTAAGAAAAATAAGACACTATTGTCCGAAAATCCCCCTTCAGTAAGGGGGATTTAGGGGGAGCCTACAAATCTACATTTGTTTGTGGAAGGTACGGTTGATTACGTCGAGTTGTTGCTCGCGGGTGAGTTTAATGAAGTTCACCGCATAGCCAGAAACACGAATCGTAAGTTGTGGATATTCTTCCGGGTGCTCCATCGCATCGAGGAGGGTTTCACGGTTGAGGACGTTGATATTGATGTGGTGTCCTGTGTCGTGGAAATAGCCATCTAACATCCCCGCGAGGTTCGAGATTTTATTCTCTGGGGTCTTGCCGAGGGCTTCCGGCACGATGGAGAAGGTATAGGAAATACCGTCTTGGGCATCGTCATAGGGCAGTTTCGCAATGGATGCCATCGAGGCGATCGCCCCCTTCGTGTCACGACCATGGATTGGGTTTGCACCAGGGGCAAAGGGTTCGCCAGCCTTACGACCATCGGGGGTACTACCCGTTTTCTTGCCGTAGACCACATTGGAAGTAATGGTCAAAATCGACTGGGTAGGAACCGCATTGCGATAGGTTTTATTCTTGCGAATCTTCGCCATAAAGCTACTGAGCAAACCCGAAGCAATGTCATCAACCCGTTCGTCATTGTTGCCAAATTTCGGGTAATCGCCCTCGACTTCATAGTCCACAGCCAAACCTGCTTCGTTGCGAATCACCTTCACTTTGCTGTATTTAATCGCCGACAATGCATCACCGACCACCGACAAACCCGCCATACCACAAGCCATCGTGCGGTACACATCGCGATCATGGAATGCCATTTCAATGCGCTCATAGGCATATTTGTCGTGCATGTAGTGGATGACATTGAGGGTATTGACGTAGAGTTTCGCCAACCAATCCATCAGCAGATCAAACTTTTCAGAGACCTCGGCATAATCGAGATAGTCGCCCGTAATCGGTGCATAGGGGGGCGCAATTTGATCGCCGGATTGTTCATCCTTACCGCCATTGATCGCATAGAGCAACGCCTTCGCCATGTTGACCCTCGCGCCAAAAAATTGCATCTGTTTACCAATTTTCATCGCAGACACACAACAGGCGATCGCATAATCATCACCATATTGGGGACGCATCAGGTCGTCATTTTCGTACTGGATCGAACTGGTGTCGATGGAAACCTTCGCACAGTAATGCTTAAACGCCACAGGCAATCTTTCCGACCAGAGAATGGTGAGGTTCGGTTCCGGTGCAGCGCCCAAATTATAGAGGGTATGCAGAAAACGGAAACTGGTTTTCGTCACCAACGGACGACCATCGACACCCAAACCACCGATTACCTCAGTCACCCAAACGGGATCCGCCGCAAACAGTTGGTTATAGTCAGGAGTCCGCAGGAACCGCACCATCCGCAGTTTCATCACGAACTGATCGATCAATTCCTGGGCTGCCGCTTCGGTAATTGTGCCCGCTGCCAAATCCCGCTCAATGTAAATATCGAGGAAATTCGACACCCGACCCAAGGACATCGCCGCACCATTTTGCTCCTTCACCGCTGCGAGGTAAGCAAAATAGAGCCATTGCACCGCTTCCTGTGCTGTTGTTGCGGGAATACCGAGGTCAAAACCGTAGCTTGCGCCCATCAATTTCAATTCCTTGAGAGCCTCAATCTGGTCAGAAATTTCTTCCCGCAAACGAATGATTTCTTCGTCAATGACATCATGTTCAAGGGATAGCAATTGCGCTTTTTTGTCCTCGATCAGGAAATCCACGCCATACAGAGCCAAGCGACGATAATCACCAATAATCCGTCCCCGACCATAGGCATCGGGCAACCCGGTGATAATGCCAGAGTGCCGCGCTTTTTTCATGGCGCTGGTGTAGGCATCAAATACGCCGTCGTTGTGGGTCTTGCGGTATTTGGTGAAAGTTTCGTGGGTTTGGGGGTCAATCTTGTAGCCGTAAGCCTCAAGGGAATTTTCCACCACGCGAATGCCACCGAAGGGCATAATGGCGCGTTTGAGAGGCGCGTCGGTTTGGAGACCGACAATTTTTTCAAGGGTCTTGTCGATGTAGCCTGCGCCATAGGCAGTAATCCCCGATGGAATTTTAGTTTCTACATCTAAAATGCTTTTTTCTCGCTCGATCGCCATCAAATCTTTAACGCGATTCCACAGGGCTTCGGTATCGGCGGTAGTTGGGGCAAGAAAGGCTTCATCGCCAGTGTAGGGGGCATAATTCTTCTGAATAAAATCCCGGACGTTAACTTCTTTTGTCCACCGACCTTCTGCAAAACCTGCCCAGGCTTCTTCCTTTGTTTTCATTTGGGCTTTTAGGGTGGCGATCGCCTTTTCTTGATCAGTTATATGTACCATTTGAAATACCTCAGGTTGAACCATATCTTTCAAACCACTCATTCAAGCTGTTAACATCTGGATTTGACGTTAATTGATGGGAAGTTGCTTGCTCAGAATGACAAGATCGAAAAAGAGTAATTAAAAAAGTTTTTTTGTTGCGCTTTATCTCTCTTTTTCTGTCCACATTATACCATCACAATAAGTACAAATACTGTCCCTGTTTGACAAATAAAACAGAAAATCATTGTATTTTGTTAACTTACATTAAGGAGACATGAAGGACTGTGAGGCGATATTGCTGCACCGCGTTACTGCACCACCAAACCCTTGTCCTTAAAGATCTTAACCACCGCTTCAATCAGTTCCGGTGTGGGCGGTTCTGTATTTTTCAATTGATAGTCATAACCCAGTTGTTCCCATTTGTATTCACCCATTTTGTGGAAGGGTAAAACCTCGACCTTTTCGACATTTTTAAAGGGCGCAATAAAATTAGCTAAACCCTCTACATTCCCGATGGGATCAGTCAGATCAGGAACCAAAACAAAGCGAATCCAGGTGGGCTTCTTAATCTCGTTCAGATACTGGGCAAATTTAAGGGTTGGTTCTAGGGAAACATTGGTGAGCTTTTTATAAATCGTCGGGTCAAAGGACTTGATATCTAGTAATACCAAATCGGTGTATTCCAGAACTGGTTTGGCGGCTTCTAAATTGACATAACCAGAAGTATCAAGGACGGTATGGATTTTGAGGGCGTGGCATTCT
>JBIKYI010000319.1:0-4314 GCA_044355355.1 Limnothrix sp.
ACGCCTTCACAGACATCCGTAACAATGGAATGGGGCAAGGGTTTTTCCTCAAAATTAATGCAGCATGTGTTAATTGTTGTAACCGATTACTTTGCTAAAAATCAATCCTAAAAGTCAATCTCTCGGTGGCGATCGCCCAGAAAATCCAGCCCCAAACCCGTCGCCATTTCAATCGCCTGTAGATTCGTCTCCGCATGACGAAAGGATCGATTTTTTGGGAAATCTTGCGGAAAAAGATAGGTTTCCATTACACCGTCATACATCACAATTTGCCAAAAACCTGACGGAATAACATTCGGTTCATCCGCACCGGGAAGTGTGCCATAGGGCTGTTTGGGGGTGTAGAATGTCCCAACGATCACATAGACTTCCCCCTTTTGCCGTACCAAATCCCGCACATGTTCTTCTAGATCATTCCAATCGCCACGGTTGAGGTCGGACTTTTGCGGCACGATATTGCTGAGATAGTTCACCTGTTGCCAATTTTTGCCCTTGAAACTCGCCAGGGGAGCCAGATGACCACGATCTGTGCCTAGAGCTTCATAGGCTCCCTTGTAATCTTCTGGTTCGAGGGTAGCAGCGGGATCAATATCGGGATCGGCTTGCCATACCCGGTCGGTTTTACCTCGGTCTTCGAGGTTGCTGGGATCTAGGCGGAAGGCAACCCAATCGGCAAATTTGGTGGTGTCGTTGCTGCTCAGGGCGTAGATATCACGACAGATGAAGTCATTGGTGGCACGGGTTCCGGTGGGGATGCCGTCTGGTAGGTGGGTGGGGCAGGAATTACTGATTCTTGCTCTGGAGAGGTTACAGCTTTGGAGGGTTAGGAGGCTGAGGAGGAGCAGGCCGGATAGGTAGGACAGCTTTGGCATGGGTGGGATGGCTGGAGGTGTTTCTATTGTACTGGAGGGCGATCGCCGGGTTCGGGAAGGCGTACTTTTAGGGGCGTACCGTCTAGAAAAGTATCGACTATCCTAAAGGAAGCAGTATTGCGGAGCATAAATCCCATGACAGACTTCGGTAATCTCGTGCAAAAGGCATTTTATCTAGGGGTAGGCGCTGCCTCCATCGCCGCTGAGAAGGCAGGTTCCACCATCCATGAACTGAAGGAGCAAGCCCAGAGTGTGGCGGATGAGATGGTACAGCGGGGGGAGATGAATGCTGAGGAAGCGAAAAAATTTGTCAATGACATGGTAAAACAGGCTCAGGACAAAATTCCCACTATGCCTAAGCCCCAGTCTGAGCCAACAACGGATGAAGCAAAGGAACCTCGCCGCATTGAAATTCTGGATGATGAGGAATCAGAAGCCAGCGCGACGGATGCCAAGCTCAATGAAGCGGCGGAACTACGCAAGCAATTGGAAGAGTTGCAACAGGAATTGAAAAACCTCAAACAAGAATAATCGTTAATCACCATCAAAAATCATGACGACTCATTCCCCCGGTGCGGAGATCTATTCTGGCTATTACGGCACTTTCACGATCACGGATAGCGATCGCCAGGAGGTGTGGCTCTATCGTTCTGGTTTGGCGATCGCCGCCCTCTGTTTTGCCGGGGGGTCATGTTTGGCGCTGTGACGGGGGGATTTGCCCTGGGTGCAGCAAACAATCACGGTGCTCTATGGCATTTTTTCTGTGGCGCTGGGGATTAGTCTGGCGAAAATTCATATTTATCTCGTGCCCCTCCACCGTTTATTACAGGCATTTTGGTTGGTGGGCTGTGGGGCGGCGATCGCCATTCAGTTTTTACTCCCGCAACCCTTACCCCTTACCATCTGGCAACACCCCGCAACCATCTGGGGCATCGGTTTTACCTTCGCTGCTCTGACGGGCATTTTCTTTAAGGAAGGTTTTTGTTTCCGGCGGGTGGAAACGATGTTGCTCACCCCCCTCGTACCTGCCTTGCTGCTGGGACATTTAACGCAGACATTGCCCCTTCAGGTTGAGCAAATTGGCATTGGCATTTGGAGTATTTTGTTTGTGATTTTTGCGGCGCGTAAATTTACTCAGGTTCCCGCTGATGATATTGGTGATAAAAGTGTTTTTGAATATTTGAAGACACAGCATAAATCTCAATAAGCACAATCACGCAACCACGGGAGTAAGTAGTCTATGCCCCTCGTTCATTTGGATGAGCTGATCCACCAAGCTAAGGCAAATCGGGTGGTCAGTTTTCCCACGGATACTGTGCCCGCTCTGGCGGTTAAGCCGGATTATGCCCATTCGATCTATCAGTTAAAGGAGCGATCGCCGGATAAGCCTTTGATTCTCATGGCGGCTTCTCTGCCGGAAATTTGGGATTTTGTGGTGGGTACGGCGGCGGAAAAAGCCCAGTGGCAAGCGATCGCCGAGCGGTATTTTCCCGGTGCATTAACCTTGGTTTTACCCGCCTCTGACAAGGTTTCCCCAGAGATGAACCCGACCAATTCCGGCACAATTGGGGTACGTGTTCCTGATTTGGCGATCGCCCGACAGATCCTTGCCCAAACCGGAGCCATGGCAACCACCAGCGCCAATTTATCCGGTCAACCGCCCCTCGAATGGATGCAAGACATCGCCCAAGCCTTTCCCCAGATTGCGGTACTGGATTGTCGAGAAAAACTAGAACAAAGCGGCAAAATCGGCAGTGGTCAACCTTCCACCGTGGTGCAGTGGCAAGGGGATGGCACTTGGCAAATTTTGCGACAAGGGGCGATTCAATTTTCCGAGTCATCGCCTTAACCAGAGTTTGATCTCCACAAAGTCACTCATTGCTCTGATGCCAACGTTCTTCTAGGTGATTTTTAGCCTGTTTGTTCTCACTCATAAATATGGTAGAGATTCACCTCAGCAAACCTCTACCAATTTCCCTCTGAATCTTTGCTGAATCTTGGCTTTAATCTATCGGCAGTTGCCAGGATCAATCGAACCTTATAAGCGATTACGATTGTTCAGATTGTTGCCACCAGCGATAACCGCAAAGAGTGCCAATACCAGCGAGGAGTGCCAGATAGGAATAGGCGAGATAATTGTGGTGGTGTTCCGGTTGGGGTTGCTTACTGATGGCATCGAGGTCAATTTTGTGCTCATTCACGGGGATCACCAGATAATCCCAATGGCTATCGTCGGCGTTCCCGATTTCGACTGACCAATCCCCTTCGATCGCCGGGTCAGGACGAAAGCTAAATTTACCGTTCTCGTCAGTGCGACCAATGAAAACGGGTTGATCGGGATTTTCAGGGGAGTAGACGCTAACTGGTGCTCCGGCAAAGGCTTCCTCGCCGCTGAAGGTGCTCTGAATTTCTAAGCTATTGAGGCGGAGTTGATAGTCAGTTTGGATCATGTGGGCGGATGCGGTTCGGGTACTCATCATCAGTCCCAGGGGGAATAAGGCAGTGGTGAGGAGAGTTTGTTTGATATTCATGGGTTTGTGTGGAAGTGAGGGTTTTTAATCAGGATTTTAATAAAAGATTCAGGTAAGTTTAGATAGGTTTTAATGACCCAGATTGTTGCTAGGATTGCCCTATTATAGTGAATGCTTTTTGTCTTTAGGTGAGGATTCCCTTGGGTCTTTACTAGCTATTCTGTTGAACATTGGGTTGGACTTGTTCGCCATGGCTACGGGGATCGGTTTGGGTGTTTTTCGGAGAACTATTCAGTTTGGAAACTTGCCCTTGGTTGTAGGTGTGGGGCAACTCAGTTTTGGCAATGAGGGCATCTAGATCGGCTTCGAGGATGCTTTTGGGCTGTTCGCCAATGGTCTCGGCGATCGCCTCCCCGGTGTCATCGAAAAAGACGAAATGGGGAATGCCATCAACTTTATATTTCAGGACTTCGGGTAACCATTTGCCGTTATCGACGTTCAGCATCACGAAGTTTAGGCGATCGCCATAGCTCTGTTTAATCTGGTCAAGATCCGCTGCCATTGCCTGACAACTGGTGCACCAATCCGCATAGAATTCCAATAAAGTCGGTTTACTGTTCTGAAAGGCGACCTCTAGGGGGACAGAATTAGCAGCCTGGGCTTCTAGGGAAACGGCAGCAGGTTGGGTTTTAATCCCTAACGCAAGGGCAACTCCCAGGGCGATCGCCACAAAACCCACCACCAATCTTTGCCATTTACCTTGATTCTTCTCTGGGCTGGTATTTGTAGATTCACTCATCGGTATTTACTCGCAATAACAACAATAAATAGTAATTAATAATAACGAATCAAAACGCCAATTCAAATTTGAAGTGCAACACCTAGGGTCTTTCTGAAGAGGGACTCATAAGGATATTCTGATGTTAAGTAAAACAATAAGAAATCCCTATGAGTTACACCCATTTTAGCAT
>JBIKYI010000321.1:0-4292 GCA_044355355.1 Limnothrix sp.
CAGCGGGCTTTTTCCGTCCCGACGCTGGTGCCGATGTGAAATTGCTCGATGCCACCATTAAAACCTTAAATCTCCAGTCCGAAATTGGCGAAACTTCAACCGCTATTTTTACGCCGACGGCTGCTCGTTTTAATAACGATATCAACCCGACTACTGCCACTGTAGATGCTGGCGACACAGGTACATTAAGGGGTCTGCTCACGGGTCTTGCCTTTGATGGGCAGGGCTATCCTGTGCTGTTCACAAATATTGGTACGCAGTTTGATTTTACCGTTGATAGCTTTGATGCTTTGGCAACCCTTGGTGGTACGTTGATTGCCCCGACTGTTGCTGGTACTGCACCTCTACTGTTTATTGACAAGGCGATCGCCCTCACATCCGAATCAGACGTTAACTTTGATGCGGTTGCTGGTAACTTGGATATTGGTGACCTCAGTGCTCTGATTGACAGCGGTGAACTCAATCTCCCCACCACCTGGAGTTTTGCGAGTTCTGGCGGCGGTTCTAATCCCATCCCGGCCCTAGAGCGTCGGATTAAATTCCAGTTTGCGGGTAAGGATGTAACTGCCGCTGCTGGTACCGACCTTACGGGAACAGATGAACTCCGCTTTGTCGGTGCAGCCAACGAAAAATTCAAGATTCAGAGTGTTGGTACTGCTGCCGCCGCAGAATTCAAAATTGAAGCCAAGAAATCCGAGCTTGCTGCCGTTGATATTACCCTCGGTGGTCCCTTCTCCAAAGTTAAGGGCGATCCCACGGCGATCGATATTACTGCTCCCCTAGATTACGAAATTAAGGGTGAAGCAGAAGGGAGTATTTTCAACCTGATTAGCTCCTTCAATGCCGTTAGTGAATTTGAAGGCACTGCCAGCAAGGACATTGACTTTGACTTCAAACAAGATGGAGAAAAGTATTCTGGTCGTAGCCGTGGTGATGTGAATTTCCTCGCGGCGATCGGTACAACTGAAGTAATTGGTAGTGACGGTGACGTTGGTTTAGGTGACTGTAATGTTTGTGACGAAGGTTTACCCCCGGAACCTGTTGCCATTAATATTCGTTTCCTCTCCATCGACGACATCGCTGCCCAGGCAGGCGATGAGGAAGACGAGAGCTTGAGCGATACCAGTGATCTGAGCACTGATGAACTCGAAGCCATTCAAGTTGAGCTAGGTGAGGACACCTTGGCTGTCAATTTTGAAGTCAAAGTCTTTTTCGTTGGTTTAGATCGCTACTATGTGGTTTATCCCGGGAAGAGCTTTGGTAAGGGGAATGGCAACGCATTTGGTCGCGCGAAATTCAAGTGTTTCCGTATTGTCGGTGCTTCTTCTTCGATCTTCCCAGGCTTAGTTTCTTTGGAAGAAGTTGAGATCGAGGATGCTCCGATTCAGATCATTGTTGGTATTGAAGAGATTGCTAGCTCTGATACAGATACCTCTGTTGACGAGTCTGAAGACAGTGAAGATGCCGATGATCAAGGTGATGACGAGTCTGAAGACAGCGAAGATGCCGATGATCAAGGTGATGACGAGTCTGAAGACACTGATGACGAATCTGCAAGCGGTGAAGACATCACTATTATCCCTGGTCTTCCTGAGATTCCTGCTGGTGAATAATGCACTGGCGATCGCCTAGTTTAAGTTAAAAGGTTAGGGCTTATGGGGGAAGCGGCATAGCTTCCTCTTTTTTATGCTTTTCACACAAGATTGCGCACAATATAGAGAGGTAAGCGCACAAGTAAAAGGGGATTCGCGTTGTGGCTGTAGATTACGATATCGTCATTATTGGTGGCGGCTCTGGGGGACTAGTCGTCGCTAGTGCTGCGGCGCAATTGAAGGCGAAGGTTGCCCTGGTGGAAAAAAATAGGTTGGGGGGCGACTGTCTCTGGTATGGCTGTGTGCCGAGTAAATCGCTGCTCCATGCGGCAAAGGTTGCCTATATGGTTAAGGAAGGGGGGCGAGTCGGCGTTTATACACCCCCTGCCACGATTAAGTTTGCGGAAGCGATGGGTCATGTCCAAAAGGCGATCGCCACCATCGAACCCCATGATTCACCGGAACGCTTTACCGGGTTAGGGGTAGAAGTTATTTTTGGCGATGGACAATTTACCGACGACAAAACTTTTACCGTCAATGGACGAGCCTTAACCGCCCGATCCTTTGTGATTGCCACCGGGTCTCGCCCTGCCATACCGCCAATTGAAGGTCTCGAAGCGGCAGGATTTTTGACCAATGAACAAATTTTTTCCCTCACAGAACAGCCCCAATCCCTCGCGGTAATCGGTTCTGGTCCCATCGGTTGTGAACTCGGACAAGCTTTCCATCGTCTTGGGACAGAGGTAACGCTTTTTGCCAGTGGCGATCGCCTCCTCCCCAAGGAAGATCCCGATGCAGCGGAGGTAATCGAACGGCAATTTATCAGCGAAGGTATCACCATTCTCAAAAATGCAAGGCTCCAGCGGGTGGAAGTGATCCAGGGTAAAAAACATTTATTTACCGCAGACAGTCCCAAAGCCGTGGCGATCGCCGACGAAATCCTCCTGGCTACCGGACGTACCCCTAACGTAGACAGCCTCAACCTCACCGCTGCTGGCGTAGACTACGACCACAAAGGTGTCCATGTCAACGAAAAACTCCAGACCACCAACAGCAATATCTTTGCCTGTGGCGATGTGATCGGCGGCTACCAATTTACCCATGTTGCCGGAGCCGAGGCAGTCACCGTGCTACAAAATGCCCTCAATCCCCTACCCATCTTCCTTAAAACCATGGATTATCGCGTAAGTCCCTGGGCAACCTTTACCGATCCAGAAGTCGCCAGGGTCGGCATGAATGCAGAACAAGCCCGCAAGCGTTACGGCGATGTTCTTGTTTTAAAATTGCCCTTTGCCGAAGTTGATCGCGCCCAGGCGGAGGATGCCACAACGGGTTTTAATAAAATCATTGTGCGCAAAAACGGCGAAATTCTGGGGGCACAGATGGTCGGGTCGATGGCAGGGGAACTCATCCACGAAATTGTCCTGGCAATGGCAAATCGTTTACCCGTCTCTTCCCTCACAGGCATTCACATTTACCCGACCCTCGCGGAAGTGAACAGCAAAACAGGTCTGCTCCTCTCGAAACAGAAATATGCTGAAAATGAAAATCTCCAGAACTTTCTCACCAAATTTTTCCAATTTTGGCGATCGCTCTAAACATCTCCATGGCAACTCAAGACAGTATGTTTGGGAAGGGGAGACACGGGGACACGGAGACGGTGGGACAACGAGATCAGAAAGCAAAAATCCCTTTAGATGATTAATCAAAATCGCCCCATCGCCCACTCTCCCCATCACCACGTCCTCTATCCTCTATTGATAGCGATCTAATAACGTTTGCAATCCCCCTTGGTAGGCATCCCCCACAGCATTTAATTGCCATTCACCACTAACCTTCGCGATCTCCGCCATAATTAAAGCGGTTTCCGTGGAAAAATGTTCCTGAAGCGCATAGCGTAAGACCTCCTTCTTGGTTTCTACATCAACCAAGCGTACAAAGGCATTTTGCACCGCACCAAAGTTATGTTGCCGTTCTTCCCCTTCATAAATGGAAACAGCAATGACAATTTTGGCGACATCGGCGGGGACTTTGCGCAGGTCGATAATGATCACCTCATCATCTCCTTCCCCTGCTCCGGTGCGATTATCACCCATGAGCTTCACGGATTGTTCCGGATCGGGACTCGTCAAGTTATTGTAAAAAATAAAATGCTGATCGGATATGAGCTTACCGTTTGTTCCTAGCATAAATATTGAGGCATCAAGGTCAAATGGTACTCCGCCTGATTGTTGTTTAATGTCCCAACCCAGTCCGATAAAGGCTGCATTGAGGCTAGGAGCCGCTTTCTTGAGGGAAATTCCTTGTCCTTTTTTTAGATTAATGCTCATTTCTATGGATGAAATTTGATGAACTTTTCTGCGATTGTTAAGGCTTTGCCTGCTGAACTCATTATCGATCATTTTTTGGCTGATGACCCTGATATTACGGGAATTGCGGCGATCGCCGAGGTGAATACCGATCAAATTAGCTATATTGGTGGCGAAAAATTTGCCCCAATGTTGGCAACAACTCCAGCGGCGGCTCTGATTTTGCCTGATCGTCAAGATTGGCAACAACAGGCGACAGATCGTGGCATTGCTTGGGTGAGTACGAAGGAGCCTCGGTTGTTTTTTGCGATGGTGCTTAAGTTGTTCTATACGCCATTTCGTCCGAGTGCAGGGATTCATCCGACTGCGGTGATTGATCCTTCGGTGCAGT
>JBIKYI010000322.1:0-4287 GCA_044355355.1 Limnothrix sp.
CCATGCCGCAAGTCGGACTGACATGGGGGAAATGGGGGTGAGGGAGGTGACTTCTAATTCGTTGTCAATATTTCTTCTGGAAAGGTTATCGACAATGACAACATCATGACCCGCCTGGGATAGGTGTAGCGATGTGGGCCAGCCGCAGAACCCGTCTCCACCCAGAACAATGATTTTCATTGATTTAACTCCTTCGGTTTCCTATGAATACGTTGTGAATACTTTTTTATAGCGTGCATGGCGTATGCGCTTTGATGATATTCACCTTTAGGGATATCTTGCTACTCTTTTGACTCTTGGGGTGAGTTTAGGGCAAGGCTAATCCTTGGGGAATATCTTGGGTTTAATCAGACAAACTGACTAAAATCTGATTAAACTCCGAAGATTATCCCATATTATGAACGGTCGGGGATCGTCTGTGGGTCTGATCTTCTCAGGCTGTTCTGGATACTCTGGTGGGGCGATCGCCCTCCGGCATTTTTGACAATTACCTGTCAATAAACAGCTTTTAAAGTGACCTTAAATTAAGGTAAAAAAGACAAAAGACTTGGCGCTAATCCCCTGGAAAATTGCACCGATCAATTAGCAAATTCTGATGGAGGAAAACCATAAGATCAGGTCTCCCTTGGGGCTGACTGATGGCTACTGGGGTAAGAATTTGATCGGGTTAATCACGTTGATCTGCCTAATTGATCTGTCTATCTTGCCCACCTGAAATGTCTATAATGTAACCCTTGCAGTTTTTCCGATGGTTGCAGTTGACTCAGATCCAGACCGAAACCCTTAATCTCCTTGAATGGCAACGTCTTTGCCAACATCTCTCGACTTTTGCGGCTA
This sequence comes from Limnothrix sp., assembly GCA_044355355.1. Lineage (GTDB taxonomy): Bacteria > Cyanobacteriota > Cyanobacteriia > Cyanobacteriales > MRBY01 > MRBY01. The sequence goes on from JBIKYI010000322.1 coordinate 838, forward strand.
CGAAGTTGGGGGCGATCGCCGCGCGGAATTTAGTGTTGCCGGAGATGCAGGCGGAGAGTGAAATTTTATTGGCGCAGACGGTGGAAATTGCCGCGCTAGACGGGGAGACGGAGGGGGGGGTTTCCTTTGAGGGGATTGGCAACGTTAGTGAGTCTTTGGAACGGGCGACGGTGGGCGGCATCATCGCGGGACAGGAGTTATTGTTAATTGCGACGACCTTGGCAGGGGTGCGTAAATTGCGCCGTTTGGTGGAAAATTCGGAGTTGGAATTACCGCAACTGCTGCGCCTGGTGGAACAACTGCGCACCTATCCCGAATTGGAGCAGGAGATTCACCATTGCATCGATGATCGCGGTGATGTGATGGATCGGGCGAGTCCCAAATTGGCGGAGATCCGGGAAAAAATTCGGGGGGCAAGGGAGAGTATTTACCAAACGCTCAATCGTATTATGCAGCGCCATGGTGGGTCGATTCAGGAGGCGGTGATTACCCAACGGGGCGATCGCTTTGTGCTGCCTGTAAAAGCGGGTCAAAAGGAACAAATTCCCGGCATTGTCCATGATATTTCTAGCACTGGCTCGACCTTTTATGTGGAACCGAAAGCCATTGTGGAACTGGGTAATCGTCTACGGCAAGCGACGAAGCAGGAACAGCGGGAAATTGAAATTGTGTTGCGGCAACTGACGGAAAAAGTGGCTGAGGTGGTCGAGGATCTGGAACGACTTTTGGCGATCGCCACCACCTTGGATCTTGCCACTGCTCGCGCCCGTTATAGTCATTGGTTAGAGGCAAGCCCCCCGAAATTTATCTCGCCGGAACAACCGACCCTCCTGCGCCAACTCAAGCATCCCCTATTACTCTGGCAACAGAAACAGGAGACAGGCAATGAAGTTGTGCCGATTAATGTGCAAATTCGCCCTGATATCAAGGTGGTTGCCATCACGGGACCCAACACAGGCGGCAAAACCGTCACCCTGAAAACCCTTGGTATTGCTGCATTAATGGCAAAGGTGGGCTTATTTATTCCGGCGATCGCCCCCGTCGAATTGCCTTGGTTTAACCATGTGCTGGCGGACATTGGGGATGAACAATCGTTGCAACAGAGTTTATCGACGTTTTCGGGACATATCCGCCGGGTCGGTCGCATTATTGAGGCGTTGCAAACCCAAGGGGAAACCAGTTTGGTATTGCTCGATGAAGTGGGGGCAGGGACGGATCCCACCGAGGGGAGTGCCTTGGCGATCGCCCTGTTGAAATACCTCGCTGACCATGCCAGTTTAACGATTGCCACCACCCATTACGGCGAACTAAAAGCCTTGAAATATGAGGATGAACGCTTTGAAAATGCCTCGGTGGAATTTGATGAATATTCCCTACGTCCCACCTATAAATTACTCTGGGGTATTCCCGGTCGCTCCAATGCCCTGGCGATCGCCCAAAGATTAGGCTTGGATGCAGAGATTGTCGAGGCTGCCCAGGAATTGTTGGGGCATAGCAATAGCGATGTGAACGATGTGATTGCTGCCCTCGAAGCCCAACGCCGGGAACAGGAACAAAAAGCAAAGGAAGCTGAAGCCCTCCTCAAACAGACCGAGCGTTTTTATACAGAAGTATCCGCCAAAGCCGCCGATCTCCAACGTCGAGAAGCAGAACTCAAACAAGCCCAGGATCAGCAAGTCCAACAGGCGATCGCCGAAGCCAAATCCGAAATCGCCCAGGTGATCCGCACCCTACAAAAAGGCAAACCTAGCGCCCAAAAAGCCCAGGCAGCCACCAATGCCCTAGGGGAAATTGCCGAGGAAAAACTCGCCCAAACCAAGCCCAAAAAAGCAAGTTGCCAACCCAAACTTGGCGAACGAATTCGTATTTCTAAACTAGGTCAAACCGCCGAGGTGATTGAACTAGACGAAGAGAATCAAACCCTGGTCGCCCGCTTTGGCATCATGAAAATGTCCCTCGACTGGACAGAAATCGAATCCCTCCAGGGTCAAAAATTTGAAGCGGAACCGAAACCCAAGGCCGCCGCTAAAACCCAGAAAAAACAAGCCGTTAAACAGCCCCAGGAAGTCGTCACTGTCCGCACCTCCAGCAATACCATCGATATCCGGGGGCAACGTCTCCACCAAGCCGAAAGCGCCCTTGAACAGGCGATCGCCACCGCTACGGCATCCGGATCCCAAGTCCTCTGGATCATCCACGGCAAAGGCACAGGCAAACTACGGGAAGGAGTCCATGAATTCCTCAAACACCATCCCCAAATCGGCAAATACGACCTCGCTGACCAAAAAGAAGGGGGAGCAGGGGTAACGTTGGCTTATTTTTCTTACTAATTCTGCCTAACTTCGTACTAAAGTAATGGCTGGTAATAATTTTTTGCGGCTAATTTTCCAAGGTGTTTCGATGCTCAAGCTCTTCAAGCAATATGAAAGGTTAATGATTCAGATCCTGATGGTAATGATGGCAATTGCCATTGGTCTGGGGACATTGGATCTTGGCTGGGAAATTTTTCTGCACATTATGACACCGCCCATTCCGTTAATTGATGCGGAGCAACTGCTGGATATATTTGGACTGTTTATGCTGGTCATTATCGGCATTGAACTGCTCGAAACAATCATGAAAACCTACCTGATTAAGGGTAAACCACACTTTGAAGTTGTACTCTCCGTCGCTATTATTGCGATCGCCCGTAAAGTAATAATTCTTGATTTAAAAGAAATCGATAGCATTAGTCTTTTTGGTATTGCGTCGATTATTATCTCCCTCACGATTGGTTACTATTTTATGCACCGTAGCCACAGTGAAGATAAGAAAAAATATCTAGACGATACATCAAAACAAAAGGAATAATCTAAGTTAAAGAATTAATTAACGAAAAATATAAAGGCGGAAATAAGCAAAGAGATATAGCAGATCAATCGAGAGAATTAAACCTTGGGTAAAACGGTGTTTTAGTAAACCAATGGCAAAGGGAGAGGCGATAAGCACCATCAGCATTTCTGTCCCTGCCACAAAACGGGCATGGTGATTCACATCCCAGTAGGATAAGGGACTCATAAATTTGTAATTAGAAAAGGGAAAAAAGTGGCGGTGGGCATCCTCATGGTGCACGGGGAAATCAAGTAATGAATGCCCAATCATACTCGCAAAAAAGGCAATTCCTAAACGCCATTGAAAATAAATACTCAGTAATAATCCAGCGATCGCCAAGGGGAAGGAATGCCCTAGACAGACCCAAAATTGCACCGGATCACTGAAATAAGCCTCAGACCAAATCTGTTTTTCTGGCATTTTATAGACCCATTTCGCGATGAAATAAAACACGCCAATTCAAATTTGAAGTGCAACACCTAGGGTCTTTCTGAAGAGGGACTCATAAGGATATTCTGATGTTAAGCAAAACAATAAGAAATCCCTATGAGTTACACCCATTTTAGCATCTCAGACAGA
>JBIKYI010000056.1:0-9684 GCA_044355355.1 Limnothrix sp.
TGACGAATAATAATAACGGCACTTACACCTTTACGCCGGATAGTAATTTCAATGGGACTGTCCAGCTTAGTTACACCATTGTTGATGGTGCAGGGAGTTCAGCCCCTGTGGTTCAGTCTTTTGTGTTGGCGGCGGTTAATGATGCCCCTGTGGTGAGTCAGGCGATCGCCCCCCAGAGTGTCACCGTTGATAATGTCTTTAATTATCAATTTGCGACCAATACCTTCACTGATGTGGACGGGGATACCCTCACCTATAGCGCGACCCTAGCCAATGGTGAGCCTCTACCCAGTTGGCTTAGTTTTGATGCCAATAGCCGCACCTTTAGCGGGACACCTCTTAACGGTGATGTTGGCGAAATTGCCATTAAAGTCACTGCCAAAGACCCCTCTAATGCCACGGTTAGCAATGTTTTTAATCTCCAAATTACAGCGCTGAACAGCCTACCCACTGGTTCCGTTCTTATCTCAGACACCACACCAACGGTCACTAATACGCTGCAAGCGAGTCTAAATTTTACCGATGCGGATGGCTTAACCAACGCTAATTATCAATATCAATGGCAACAATCCGACCTAGGGGGAGGTAGCACCTTCACTGATATTAGCGGCGCAACCAATAGCAGTTTTACCCCGACCCAAAACCAGGTCAATCGTCAATTGCGGTTGGTGGTCAGCTATACGGATGATGCGGGTAACTCTGAACAGGTCATTTCTGGGGCGACTACGGTTACGGGTAATCAATTTGTTGGGACTAGTGCTGCTGATACTTTTAATGGCACAAATGGTCAGGATGTGATCACAGGTTTAGGGGGCAATGATCTGCTCAATGGCTTGGGTGGTAATGATTTGTTTAATTACACCATTGGTCAAGGTGCAGACCAGATAGATGGTGGTCTAGGTGTGGATACTTTGGCGATCCTAGGGACGAGTAGCAATGAAAGCTTAACGGTGACGTTTAATGGGACGGTGTTAACGGCGATCGCCGGGGGCGCAGTGAGCAATATTGAAGTGATTACCCTAGACTTACTCGGCAGTAAAGATACGCTGAATTATGGCACGACCGTGGCGAATGTGTCCGTTGATCTCAGTTTGAATACGGCTTCTGGGTTTGCAAGTATCAATAATATTGCTAATGTCACGGGTGGGGCAGGTAATGACACCCTCAAGGGCAATTCATTAGCCAATACCCTCGTGGGGGGTGATGGTCTAGATATTTTAATCGGTGGTCTGGGCAATGATATTTATCAGGTAAATACCACCACCGATACGATTATTGAACTTGCTGCCGAGGGGACTGATACGGTGCAATCTTCTGTAAGCTTTAGTCTTGCTGCCATCGCCAATGTTGAAAAGCTGCAATTAACGGGTACTGCTGCGATTAATGGTACTGGTAATGCCCTGAACAATACGGTGAAGGGGAATAGTGGGGCAAATATTCTCAATGGGATGGCTGGGCGTGATACCCTCACGGGCTTACAGGGAGCCGATACGTTTGTGTTTCAGTTTGGTCAGTCTTTGGTTTCTGCGGTTGACCGGATTACCGATTTGGCGATCGCCACGGACAAGATTGATCTACTGACGGCTGGCGGTGCAGCGATGGGTGCACCTACGGCATTGAGTCGAGCGGCGAATAGTGCGGCAACTTCCCTCAGTAGTGCGGTGAGTCAGGTGTTTGCCGATGCAAATGGAGCGTTAGCGGGTAGTCAGGCGCTTGGCTTAAATCAGGCTGCTCTTGTGCAAGTTACAACGTCCGGAATTGCGGGAACCTATGTGATCATCAACGATGGGGCTGCGGGTTTCCAAAGTGCAAATGATTTGGTGATCAATATTTCTGGCTACACAGGGACTCTGCCGGGTTTGGGGGCGATCGCCGTGAATACCTTTTTTGCCTAAGCTTTTTTACCTAAGAATGAAGAAGACAAGGAGAAACGAGGGAAAGGGAGACAAGGCGAAGCAACATCTTTTGCTCACTTTGTCTCCCCATCACCGCGTCATCACTCAAGAGAGCCTATTCAGCTAACCAACGCACAGCATCTTTCGCGTGGTAGGTGAGGATCAAATCAGCCCCAGCACGCTTGAAGCTGGTCAGGGTTTCGAGAACCACTTTTTTCTCGTCAATCCAACCGTTCAATGATGCGGCTTTGACCATGGCATATTCACCGGAAACGTTATAGGCGGCAACGGGTAAATTGCTCATTTCCTTGATGCGCCAAATGATATCCATATAGGAGAGGGCAGGCTTCACCATTACGATGTCTGCACCTTCCATAATGTCGAGTTCCACTTCTTTGATTGCCTCGCGTCCATTGCCGGGATCCATCTGATAGGTGCGGCGATCGCCAAATTGGGGAGCCGATTCCGCCACATCCCGGAAAGGCCCATAATAACCAGACGCATACTTCGCCGAGTAAGCCATGATCGGCGTGTCCTGGAAACCCGCTTCGTCCAGACCTTCACGAATGGCTGCCACAAAACCATCCATCATACCCGAAGGCGCAATCATATCCGCCCCGGCTTTAGCTTGGGAAACAGCGGTTTTTTTCAACAATTCGAGGGTGGGATCATTCAACACTCGCCCCGTCAAATCCCCCGTCTGTAGATAGCCACAGTGACCATGGGGCGTATATTCACAGAGGCAAGTATCCGCAATCACCATCATTTCCGGAATCACTTCCTTGATCGCCGTGGCTGCCTTTTGCACAATGCCACAGTCATGCCAAGCGCCCGTTGCATCGAGATCCTTATCCGCCGGAACCCCAAATAAAATCACCGCAGGAATACCGAGTTCCCAAACTTCCTTCGCTTCCGCCACAATTTTGTCCACGGAAAGCTGATAAACACCGGGCATTGATGAAACTTCCTTCGCGAAGGATTCCCCCAGCACAGCAAATAATGGGTAGATCATGTCATTCGCCGTTAATGTGGTTTCTCGCACCATGCGACGAATGGACTCGCTTTGGCGCAGACGGCGGGGACGCATTGAAGGGAACATAGGTACTAAGTCTAAAGACAATCTAAATAAGGTCAAAAATAACTGCTGAATAGTTTACGGCGATCGCCTCTATTCGCTTACACAAACGTAACAGTCCTCAATGATTTGCAATAGTTTAAAGAACAGTACTGAGCCAAACTGCCACTACGTTACTTGGGAGAAAAAATCTAGCTAATTTTCACCACAATGGCGATCGCCCCTGATGTCTGATATCTGATCTCTGATATCTGATCTCCGCTCCCACTAAGTTATTTCTTGCACTTCATAGGTGAAATTTAAAGCGAACCAATGTTGAGTCGAGAGACGATAGGTTTCCTTATTGCCTTCGCCGCCGATCGCCTCGGACTGATGCAGATCATTCAATAAACTACGCACGAGGGGCAAAGGTTTTTCCAGGCGAACACTACTGATTTCGAGTCCGGCAAATAATTGATCTAGTTGTGTCTGAAATTCCACCAGGGGGCGATCGCCACCAATCCAGTAAATTTGCCAGCGACCGAGGGGGCGTTGTGGCACAAATTTGATTTCCACGTTTTGAGTTTGTTGGGGAGCAATCTGTACTACGGTTTGGGGGGTTAACAAAATCAACTCATTTTTAGGGCTTTGGGCGAAACCAACGAGGTGCAAAGGGCGATCGCCAAGGTTTTCATAGGAAAAAATTAATGCTTCACCGAGATCCACTGGGACAAAACGGAAATTGGGCGATCGCCCCAAGGTCGCAGGCACAGACTTTTCCATTAAAACTGTCCCCTTTGGTTTCACGCGATTGAGAGCAATTTTGACGGGCAACTGGGCACTCGTTTCATTAACCAACAAACGCAACCATTTCTGGGCAAGCAATTGTTCAAAGGCAGGTTGTAGCCGATCCACCGTGGACTTAATCGCCTCATTACCCGCCCCAGCCATTAAACCCGCCAAGGGTTGCCCCCCCACCGACAAAAGCTGATACCCCGCATCAAACACACAGTCCGCCCATTCCGGCGCATTACTGACATTCGCCACGCCGACAATCCCCGCAAAGGCACTAGTGGCATCGACCCGCTCAATGCGACTGAGGTTATTACCCAAGGCAATTTTCAAAGTGAGATTCCGGGGCAAGACCCGCACCGCTTCCTGGAAAAAACTCCCCACGGTTGGGAATCCCTCTGTCCCCTTACCCTGCCCAAAAATCCCTGTTTTTGCCGTCAGACGGAAGGTTTGGCTGGGTTGTTGTAGCGTTTGAAATTCACTCTCCGGGGCGATCGCCTGCAAGACCCCAGCCTCCAGACCCGCCAGACAAACCTCCAAATTATTATTGGAATTATTACTTAAGGTATTACTTGGACTGCCATTGTCACTGCCAACCACAAACCCTGCCACTGGCACAGCCACATTCATCATCCCCAAGGAACCATAGGGAGCCGCCGTCGCTGCTTTCGCCGTCACTAAAGGGGCGATCAAAGGCGCTGACACTGCATTCAGTTGAAGTTGTTGTTCCCGAAAATCAAGAAACTGCTGTAATTCCACCCCATTCGCCTGGGGATTAATCGCCAACACGTAGCGCACCAGAGCCGCTGTCGATACACCCACCGCTGCCCCATTAACCGCTAATTCCGATCCCCAACCCCGATCCGCCGCACTCAGCTTCAGAATCGCCTTATTGCCTAATTTGCGCTGGGCAAGCTTATTCTGTAATTGCTCCCTAATGGCAACCTCCGAGGGATTGAGCGCCGCCGTAATGGTCTTGGGATAGGTGCGTTGGCGCAAATAGGAGGCAGTATTGACCGACTGTGCCTCAAAGCTCGTATCTAACACCAATGCCGCTTGGGCAACATCCAGGGCACGGATAAACCCTTCAATCGTCGAAAGGGCGATCGCATTGTTTGCCATCACCTTCGAGCGTCCGATCACCCCATCCACTGGCATCAGCGCGGCGATCGCCTCCCCTGTCCCGTTCGCAGGCAGACTTGTGCCATAACCACTAAAATGCACCAACAAAAAATCCTCTGGCTGGAGGAGATCCTGGAGTTGTTTTTGAAAAGCCGTAAAAATATTTTCCCGCGTCGCCTCCTCATCCTTCAGCACCAAAATATTCTCCGGCGCAAACCCAAACCGATACACCAGCAAATCCCGCTGTAAGCGTAAATCCGTGCCACAACCCGCCAAATTCGGCACATCCGGATAACGATCAATACCAATCAACAATGCAAAGCGCTGCCCCGTCGCTTCCCCCAGCCCATAGGCAAACTGTTGCAGATCAGTCTCAAAAGGTTGATCTAAAATCGGGTCTAAAAAAACTTGGTCAAGGATCCCTAGGGCACCAAAGGCGAACCCTAACCGATGTAAGAAGCTGCGTCGATTCAAACCCATCTGAACTACTCTATGCCCTTGAAAACCCTGATATCAGACTACCAGCCAATTGCAGGATATGACTAGGAGAATTCAAGAACTCAATGATACTTAAAGCCGACAAGCTTTCAGATGAAAAACTTGATGATTAACAATGTATCAGACTAAAACGGGACTGACGGGACTCGAACCCGCGACCTCCGCCGTGACAGGGCGGCATTCTAACCAACTGAACTACAGTCCCAGGTGGTTTGATCACTTTTAATAATATAAGTGCCAAAAAAGAGAATGTCAATACTTTTGGGGATTTTTTTCGCTTGCTCAGTTTCCAGCCAGCGGCAACCATGCGCCAAAGCTTACAAAACGGTTGCTTTGCCGAAACGACGCTCTCGTTTTTGGTAGGCGAGCAGGGCTTGATGGAATTCATCCTTATCGAAATCGGGCCAAAGGGTGGGGGTCACATAGATCTCGCTGTACGCCATTTGCCACAGCAAAAAATTACTCAGGCGCATCTCGCCGCTGGTGCGGATCAGTAAATCGGGGTCGGGGATGCCATGGGTGTAAAGGTGATTATTAATTAAGTTCTCGTTGATGTCGCTGGGTTTGATTTTGCCTTCAGCAACTTTGGTGGCGATCGCCTGACAAGCCTGCACCAACTCCTGTCGTCCCCCATAATTCGTTGCCACAGTGAACTGAGTGCCCGTATTCCCCTCCGTTTGCGCCACAGATCGATTAATTTCCTCCTGAAGCGAATAGGGCAAAGACGTTAAATCCCCCACAAAGCGAATTTGGATCCCCTTCGCCGCCCAGATCTTAATTTCCCGACGGAGTACCTTTTCAAACAGCGTCATCAAAAACTCCACCTCCGCCGGAGGTCGCCGCCAATTTTCCGTCGAAAACGCATAGACCGTCAGGGCATCAATCCCCCAGTCCTGACAGTAGGTGAGGATATTGCGGATCGTATCAACGCCCCTTTGATGTCCCATAATTCGGGGTAAGCCGTGCTGTTTTCCCCAGCGACCATTACCATCCATAATCACAGCAACATGCTTGGGTAGCTTTTGGGGGTCAAGATCAGCGGGCAAAGAATGAACCATAACTCAAGTCAGTTGGAAATTGAACAGTTTAAAAAAGAACAGTTAAAAAAAATAAGTGGGAAGGATACGCGAGAAATTTGGGATTTAGTTAGGATTTAGTGTTTAGTCTTTGTCAATGAAAGAGGAAGGCAGACGGAAAAAACGCTCCAGCAAAACTCTACCCTGAAACCCTAATTGGCGACTGAGACGACCTAAATTGGGTGTGACTGATTCATGGTCATGGGGGGCAAAATACCCTGTCAAAAGCTCCTTGAGTTTACTACTTGTGAGGGGACGATTGAGTGTGCCGCGTTCTGCCAGGGAAATTGATCCGGTTTCTTCAGAGACGACGACGCAGATGCAATGTTCGATCCGTTCGGTGATCCCCATAGCGGCTCGGTGTCTCGTTCCCAATTGTCGGGAGGCGGTTTTTTCGGAAAGGGGGAGAATTACGCCAGCGGCAACGATCCGTGAACCGCTAATAAAAACTGCGCCGTCATGGAGGGGGGTGCTGGTTTGGAAGATGGTTTGGAGCAATTCCTTGGAGATTTCGGCGTTGAGGATTACTCCGGGCACGGAAAAATCTCGTTCATCGATGGGGGCAGTGGTTTCAATGACAAGGAGAGCGCCAGTACGGTTCTGGGAGAGGGCTTTGATGGCATCGACTATGCTGTCGAGGAGGTTGTCTCCTGTGGTAACGACGCGCACTGGGGAGGGTCTTAATAATGTCCAAATGTCACCGCGTCCAATTTGTTCGAGGAGTCGCCGCAGTTGGGACTGAAAGATCATGGCGATCGCCACCGCAGAGACCAGCACCAACTTATCCAAAACAGCGACCACGTACTCTAGATGCAGTAAATGGGCAACTTTTTCAGCAATGATAATCGCCAAAAAACCCCGTACAACCCAGAGTGTACGCCGTTCCTCAATGACAAATAACGCCACATAGATAAGGAATAGGGTGAGTGCAATATCAATGCTATTAAAAAGCAACTCCGGCATTCTGTATAACCGTTACTTCTGCAAACCGACAACCTGCGATTAGACTCTATCATGGCATAGAGCAGACAAATGCCCATGGCAAATTCAGAGAGCTTTCTGAGGCATGGAGGGATCAAATTGTTTCAGGAAAGTCTAATCGGGACAACTCAAAAATCATCTTGAATCATAGATGGGAATGCCAAGGGTAAAATGGCACATGTTGCTCGGCGGAGTAAGTGAGAGTTGTCGTTTTAAGCATAGAAAAATCAAGGGATCACGGAGATCACGCCACGAAGGGACAAACAATAGGTCGTGCTAAACAGCAACAGATCGTCAATAAACACAAAATGAGGGATCAATCATGGTTGATGATCCCCCTTTCTTCTAAACAGGTTTAGAGTTGATGATTTCGCAAAAATTGCCAACAACTTGTGCCATTTTTGCTGAAACGCCCAGGGCAACTCGCAGGATCAAGTTTACCCAGTTCAGTCTGTTTTAAGCCTGACGTAGACGCTCAGGGAGACAATCCTGACGAATGAGGTCATCGTAATTTTCCCGACGGATAATGGTTTGGGCTTCCCCTTGGTTGACGAGGACGGCAGCGGGACGACCAATGCGGTTGTAGTTGGATGCCATGCTGTAGTTGTAGGCTCCGGTGTCGAGCACCACTAAGATATCGCCGGGTTGGGGGGTGGGTAGGGTAATATCTTTGATTACGACATCGCCGGATTCGCAGTGTTTGCCTGCGACTGTCACGGTTTCGTCGCAATGGTCGGACATGCGGTTGGCGATCGCCGCGCGGTAGACCGATTGATAGGTAATGGGGCGGGGGTTATCGGACATGCCACCATCAACGGAGATATAGGTGCGAATTTCAGGGACAACCTTGCGGCTACCGACGGTATAAGCAGTGATGCAAGCTGTACCGATCAAAGACCGACCGGGTTCAACGATGAGCATGGGGAGCGCCACGCCATATTTTTGACAAGCGGCTTCGAGGGATTCTGCCACATTGCGCGACCAAGCTTCGATACTTGGGGGATCATCGGATTCGGTGTAGCGAATACCAAGACCACCACCGAGGTTGAGAATTTCCAGTTGGAGACCATATTCCCCAGCTTTTTTAAACCAACCTGCTAAGACTTCGCCGAGATCTTTGTGGGGTTGTTGTTCAAAAATTTGTGAGCCGATGTGGGCATGGAGTCCAATGCAATTCAAGTATTCGTGGCGACTGACGAAGGCAAAGGTTTCTTCAATCTGGTTGGGATCAAAGCCAAATTTGCTGTCGAGGTGTCCGGTGCGAATATATTCGTGGGTGTGGCATTCGATGCCGGGGGTGAGGCGTAAGATGATCTTGGCTGTGGCTTGGCGATCGCCCGTAATTTCAGCGAGCATTTGTAGCTCAAGGAAATTATCCACAATGATCGTGACCCCTTGCTCCAGGGCAAAAATCAATTCTTCACGGGATTTATTATTGCCGTGGAAATAGATTTTTTCAGGGTTTACACCTGCTTGCAGCGTGGTATAGAGTTCTCCCCCGGAAACCACATCAAAGCCCAGACCTTCACTATCGACAATGGCACAAATCGCCATGCAACTCCAAGCCTTGGAGGCATAGATCGCTAGGGATTCGCCAGAATAATACTTTTTCAGGCTGTCACGGTACTGGCGGCAGGTGGTGCGGAGGGTCTGCTCATCGAGAATGTAGAGGGGAGAGCCAAATTGTTTGACTAAATCCACCACATCACAACCGCCGATCACAAGGTGATCCTGTTCGTTCACCGTTGCCGTTAGGGGCATTAAACTTTGGTTCGGTGAGAGGGTTTCGGGATTTTCGGGTAAGTATTGTCGCCCGGTATTTTGCATTGATTCTACAGTTAACATAGGTTTTAGGTTAGGTTTGGGTTAAATAATTTCCATAACAAATAAAGTTAATTAAGCAGTTTAAGGTAGAATTTGATCCCTTTTCGGGGGGATTCCCGAATTTAGTGCGAATTTGTTGCCTGAACTGATTATTTTAATTATTCTGTGATGCCATCGTGACCTGTATTCCTCTGCAATTACAACCGTTAACCGCTGATGACCTGCCGAATGTATTGGCGTTGGATCAGGCTTGTTTTGGGGGGTTATGGTCGAAGGATGGCTACTTGCGGGAGATGGAAAGCCCGAATAGTACGCTGTTGATTTTGCCTGCGCCGAATGGTGGCGATCGCCTGATGGGGTTAGGTTGTCTCTGGTCGATTGTGGAGGAAGCTCACATCACGATTATGGCAGTCCACCCGGATTTTCAGGGGCAGGGACTAGG
>JBIKYI010000280.1:0-4710 GCA_044355355.1 Limnothrix sp.
TAGGACAACTGATTTTGCTGGGCTTGATGCGGGATGCTTGGCTCAGGGGTTTGGAACGGGCAACCCTCGAAGTGCGGGACTCCAATATGGCGGCGATCGTCCTCTACGAAAAATTTGGTTTTCAAACCGCCGGACGACGAAAAGGTTACTACCAAGCGACGGGGGAAGATGCCTTGATTATGTGGCGTAAAGGCTTAGATCATCCGCAATTTCCTGAACAGTTAGAAAAATGGGGCGAGATGGTGGGCGATCGCTTATCAAAAAATCATTGGCAATGGAAACTGTAGAAAATCGATTTTTTAGTAAAGCGACTGATTGTTTATTGGTAAATAATAATTTCTGATTGATTTAGCTCAATATAACGATATTGCTCAAATAAAGTAATGAATTGTTTAATATTTTGGGTAATGATTGCTTCCAGTTCTTTGGCGATCGCCCAAAATTCTTGCCAACAAAAACAATCATCTAGGCATTTCCCACAATCAATCATGCGCCCACTGTGCCACAAATTTTGCAGAAAAAGAGGCGATCGCCTTAAATACTTGTTTTGCAATCCTCTGCCACAATGTTCGTCAGAGACCCGGTATATTTGCCTTTACGCATCATGCCAATCCCATTAGAAATCACAAGACAACGCTTATAGTTCGTATCATTGCTGTAAACCACAATTGTACGGGTGGAACTAGTATGACCACGATAACTAAAGCTTACTTTTTTACTGGTGACACGATTATATTTGATGATGACATCATCTAATGTTTCACTTCCAGTCACACTACAGGTTGAAGAAATAACAGAATCTTTTGTATCGTTATTGGGTAAAGAAAATGTACAAGTTTTGCTTTTTTTGACCGCTTCCCTTTGGGTTAATTTTAATAGACCATCGAGGCGACTGAAGGCGCTATTAATCTTCGCTTGCGCTAGAAATCCAAGCAAACTAGGAACGCCGATCGCCGCCATAATCCCCACCATTAAAAGCACGGTCATTGTCTCGATCAAAGTAAAGCCTGCTGGCGATCGCCTAGGTTGCAACCCTCGGAATTGATATGCCATCATCACCCTTGAAGAAAAAATTTAATGTTTTCAAAATTTTTTCAAAAATTATGACTTAATTTAGGGCGACAAAACTAGCTTTCAAATAATCTTTTAGAAAAACTCATAAAAGCTACATGAATACTGTATCTACCTAAGTAGCTAATGTAAAACAAAAAAACAGTGAGTTGCTTGATTTTACTAGATATTTACTAATCGCTATCGATCCAAAAAGATCACATTAAATATCTCACTGGCAGGAAGTACATAAGCCCTTAACTGTGACTTCATAACTTTCAGCCGTAAATTTACCGGAAAACTGACTTAGATCAAAAGCATTAAAAGATTTCCAGGGAATATCATGGATTGCCCCACAGCTACGGCAGACAAAGTGATGGTGGGGATTCACATTGGCATCATAACGGGTCACCCCTTCATCGAGGAGGACTTCCCGCACTAAATTCACTTCGCGTAAAATGGTCAAAGCACTGTAAATACTGGCTTTGGATGCGATGGGCAAATCAGTATTTACGTCTTCTAGGATTTGCTCCACGGTGGGGTGGTCTTCCCTTGCCAAGAGGTTAGCGTACACGGCAAAGCGTTGGGGGGTGATTCTTAACCCCTCTCGCTTCATGGTTGCGCGAATGTCGGTGGCTGCAAAGGACTGGAGCATGGCATCTAAATCAGAGGAATAATTCAAAGAAACAAGGGGCAAGTTGAGGTTCGGTCTATTTTGGCAAATGTGCCTGAGAGAAATCAAAATGACATCCCTGAAATTGGCGGGATAATGACTTTTTTGAGTTTTTTAAGATTTTTTAAGCTTCTTGGATTGGGGCGATCGCCGTTGATTATGATCGCATCTATCCCTACTATTGTAGCACTATTAGTAAATACACGCTTTAACTTAATAATAGTTACTATTTGATATTCTTTTTAATATAAGAATAAATCTGACTTGGCTGGGGACTTCGGTCTGTGAAAAGGCGATAGGCGGGCGCAAGCCTCTCTTAAAATCTCCCCTCAAGCACTGGGCAAAATAGAAATGAGTAATTATACTCAAGATATATTGTTCAAAAGAGGGTGGCAATCATGCATCTCAAGAAAGAAGTCCAGGAAATCCGGTTTATTTCAGGATTAGCCCTGGCGTTATCTGGTTTTTTAACAATCTTTGTCTGTCTGTAACGGGGATCGGGAACTTGAGTTGAATGGGGAAAACTTCGGAGTATTCTGGATGTCTGCTATAAGCGTCTTATGACCAACTTCTAGAATTCTTTTGATTGTTCTTTACTATTAATCGTTTCTTCCCACTTCTTCCCAATGTTAAAACGCCGATTATTTTCCCAGGGGGCGATCGCCTTTCTGACTGCCACCACAATTATTGCCTGTAATCCAGCACCGAACCCATCTGATTCCCCTGATGCGGCAAACGGTACAAATACCAGTGAATCTGGGGCGATCGCCATTGGCGTTGGCGTTGCCCAAACCAGTAACGTGGCTCTCCTCGGACAGGAGCAGGTGACCGGAGCAAAATTAGCCGAAGCCTATTTCAACGAAAATGGCGGCATCAATGGCACACCCATCAAGCTTGCCCTCCAGGATGTCGCGGGTGATGAGCAAGGGGCAATTAACGCTTTTAATACATTAATTAATCAGGATCAGGTGGTGGGCATTGTGGGACCGACCCTCTCCCAACAGGCTTTTGCGGCGGATCCCATTGCTGATCGTGCTGGCGTGCCTGTGCTTGGTCCATCCAATACCGCTAAAGGCATTCCAGAGATTGGTGAATTTATTGGTCGGGTGTCTGCCCCCGTGGCAGTGGTTGCCCCTAATGCCGTTAAACAGGCGCTGAAATTAGATCCGGCGATCGCCAAAGTCGCCGTATTTTTCGCCCAGAACGACGCATTCAGCAAATCCGAAACCGAAACCTTTCAACAAACCGTCAAGGACTTCAACTTAGAATTAGTCACCGTCCAAAAATTCCAGACCACCGACACCGACTTCCAAACCCAAGTCACCACAGCCATCAACCTCAAGCCCGACTTGATCATCATCTCCGGTCTAGCGGCGGACGGCGGCAACCTCGTCAAACAATTACGCGAACTCGGTTATGCAGGGCTGATCATTGGCGGCAATGGTTTAAATACCTCCAATATCTTCCCCGTCTGCCAAGCCAAATGTGATGGCTTACTCATTGCCCAAGCCTACAGCCCAGAATTGGACAACGAAATCAACAAAACCTTTCGGGCAGCCTATGTCGCCGCCAACAAAAAAGATCCACCCCAATTCAGTGCCCAAGCCTTCACTGGTGTCCAAGTTTTCGTCGAGGCTCTCAAAAGTCTAGACACAAAAACCCCGATCGCCAAATTGACCCTACCCGAACTCCGCAAACAGTTACGAGATGAACTTTTTGCAGGAACCTACGTGACCCCCCTTGGCGAAATTTCCTTTACACCAGAGGGCGAACTAGTACAGAAAGAATTTTATGTTGCCCAAATTAAGATGGATGAGTCTGGAGAATCCGGGACTTTTACCTTCTTAAAATAGAGATTGCCAATACAACTAGAAAATATTCAGCCAAATATTCAGAGGGTATCCGGATCACACTCTGTAAGGAAGTAATAAATGACATATTGCTTCCTTTTTATTTGCTCCATCCTATTAGGGACGCAACATCTTCCACTCATTTCTTGGGTTCTGGTTTATGAAAATCAAGCGTTTTCGTCACAAGGTCACTGCCGTATCTCCGATAACACAAGCTTCTATGACGCGAAAAGTCATGGGATCTCGCCCTGCTAAACATGCTCTCTTGGGCAGACCATACCAGTTAGGAGATCTTGCCCATGTACATTCAGCAACCCAATTTTGTCTGACACTTTTGTAAGTTTTCATTTGAGATGAAGTGATTGGGATTGATTCGGCTCTCCTCAGCATCGCCCCATCACATATCCCATCACATAAGTTTCGTTACCTCTCTGCATCGCCCCTGGGACTATTGTGCTGGGGGTCTTCTTTTGGGGAGCTAATGGGTTGGCGATCGCCTACATGATCGAAGCAAAAAGTGGAAGCCCGTCGTCCAGCTTAATTCCCCAAAGTATGGTTTTGCAGCAAGAGAGAATCAACCGTTGTCAGCAAATCTTGAGAACGAAAAGGTTTACCAATATAGGCATCAGCCCCCTGCTTTAAACCCCAATATTTATCCGCTTCAGAAGCCTGGGTGGAGCAAAACAAAATTGGCAAATGGCGATACAGGGGATTGCGCCTCAGAATTCGGCAGACCTCATAGCCATTAATTTTTGGCATCACAATATCAAGAATGACTAAATCGGGGTTATAACGCAAAATTTTAGCGAGGGCATCTTCACCGTGGCAGGCAGTAATAACTTTAAAATCATGATTTCGTAAAATGATCGACATCATTTCCCTTTGGCTGTGGCTGTCTTCCGCGACTAAAATAGTTTTCATGAGCTTGACCTCAAATCAATTGAAGTTTTATCGTTAAGTTATTCACCATAAAGCTCTTTATAAATACTCTCTGACGGACGTTTTGAGCATTGCTTTGTGGAAGATAGGCTCATCATAAAAAATATTTAATGCGCCAATTCAAATTTGAAGTGCAACACCTAGGGTCTTTCTGAAGAGGGACTCATAAGGATATTCTGATGTTAAGCAAAACAATAA
>JBIKYI010000323.1:0-4254 GCA_044355355.1 Limnothrix sp.
AGCCATTTTTGATGATGTTTTGATTGTTACATTGGGGACAGTGTATTGTCATAGAGAGTCTTTGAGAGAAACAACTCACTCTATTTTGCTACAACATTACTTCTTTGAAACTCTCGAATTTTCTTCTCTAAATCATCACGAATATACCGACCGATCGCCGAAATTTTGTCATCATTCACCAGATAAGTCCAGCCCAAAATTACGCAGACCCAAGGAATTAAAAGTAGCGCATGGTAATTCACCTTGTCGGCGATCGCAAAAGAGAGAATCGCCCCAAAACTACCGAGGGTCACATAAATAATGTTGTCGCGAAACCCAATCCGCTGTCCCTGTTCCGTCTTCAGCACATTGTATTCAGCGAGTAAAATCTCTAAAAGCTGCGAATCTTCCATACCTACATCAATTCGCTCTAAACCTAAAGCTGTCCCAACCGACTTAATGGCCAAAAGCGGGCGATCGCATGACCGATAATATTTTGCTCCGGCACAAAACCCCAAATGTGGGAATCATTGCTATTGTTGCGATTGTCCCCCATCACAAAAAAACTATGGGGTGGAACCTGTAGCTCCGGCAACTCATATTCAGGGGCAGCAGCAATAAAATCTTCCTCTAAAGGCTCATGATCCAGATAAACTCGCCCTTGATGCACAGCGATGGTTTGACCTGGTTCCGCAATCACTCGCTTAATAAAGGCTTGCTGGGGTTCATAACCCAAAAGTTCTAACTGGGGCGGCGTGCGAAAAACGACAATATCACCCCGCTGGATGGGCTTAAAACGATAGGACACCTTTTCCACCACCACGCGATCGCCCAGATTGAGGGTCGGCAACATCGAACCAGAGGGGATATAACGCGGTTCCACAATTAACCAGCGCACCGTCACGGCGATCGCCATCGCAATCACCAAAATTCTGACATTCTCCCAAAACTGCGACCAACCCGACCGCTCCGTTGTGGTGTCTTTACCCTGTTCGCTCATCAAATTCCTACAAAAACACTACAAACAACACTACAAAAACACTTAAGTTATTTTGAATTTAGATTGTCGCACGTTGCTTTTGAGCGAGCACGGGTTGCAAGAGCCACAGCAAAAAACGCCGCAGGGATTCAGGGGATTTCGTTGCCCAGAGGTGAATCGCCACACAAACCGCCCCAAATACCGGGAGGATAAAGGTTGGAATCATCACCACCCCGATCAAAAACCAAGTACTCACATGGAGCACCATCAAGCTCACGCCCCCATATACGGCGATCGCATTTTTGCGCACCAGATCCGGCGATTTATCCAAACCGACATACACCAAGGTCAAAAAACTCAAAATCAAATTAAACGGCACTAAACAACCACAAATGCCGATGCAATGATTGCGGGAGAACTCACAGAGTTGATCAAAAAGGCTGATGAGCATGTTTAAAAGCTAGCAAAAATTTTGACTAAGATTGCGACTAGAAATTGACTAAGAATAAATTCCTATAACCATGAGACTAACGAATTTCCTTGCCCTTTTAGTTAACGTTTTATGAAGTCCCTAGGGGGCGATCGCCCAACCTATCAAGATTCCAGACTTAAACTGACGACAAAATTAATGATGGTAATAACTTCAGAAAAATTTAGGATATGTAAAGGCGGAGGAAATCAACCCCAGTCCCCAAAAAATCAGGTAAGGTATTAAGCCTAAGTTTTCTAACCACCAACTATTCAACTACAGCAGAGCAATAAAAAGAGCGTGACAGAGCAAGAGTGGATTATTGTCGGCAAAATAGTCGCCGCCCAGGGTCTTAAAGGAGAAGTGCGGATCAAACCGAGTACCGATTTTCCAGAACGATTTGAAGTACCAGGACAGCGATGGCTCCGGTTTCCCAAACAACCGCCCCAATCCGTGGAACTAGAGCGGGGTAGACAAATTCCCGGCAAGGATATTTTTGTTGTGAAATTTGAGCATATCGGCGATCGCAATGGTTCTGAAGCCATTGTCGGCGCAGAACTCCTCGTGCGCAGTGGCGATCGCCCAGAACTCGGCGAAGACGAATACCATGTGGGCGACCTCATCGGGCTAGAAGTTTTCGACACCGACAGCAAAGCCAGATTAGGCGTAATCACCGACCTCTTTACCGCCGGACAGGACATCCTCGAAGTCACCGACGACAAGCAGCAAAAACACCTCGTGCCCTTCGTGAAGGCGATCGTCCCCATCGTCGATCTCGTCGAAAATCGCCTCGAAGTGAATGCCCTACCCGGACTCTTTGACTCCCAAGCAAGCCCCACAGCAGAACCCCCCACCGAATCTTGATCCCAGCCACAAATTTATGACTAAATTCTGTCCATTGTGAGCAGTCGGGCTAAAATAAAGGTTTGTTCTTTTTGACTAAAGAATCAACAACGACAACTCATTGATAATGGGCGCGTTCCGTCACCTAACCCGGCGATCGCCACAGCCCAATTATCAATCCCCACCGAAACATCCGTATTTTATTTGCTAAATTTCTTAAATTATTAATTGAATTGTTATGGCTAAAGTTCTTGTCTCCGACCCCATCGACCAAGTGGGAATCGACATTATTTCCCAAGTGGCTCAAGTAGACGTAAAAGTCGGATTACCCATCGAAGAACTCATCAGCATTATTCCCGAATACGATGCCCTGATGATCCGCTCCGGCACAAAAGTCACCAAAGAAGTCATCGAAGCCGGGCGAAACCTGAAAATCATCGGTCGTGCAGGCGTAGGCGTTGATAACGTAGACATCCCCGCCGCCACCCGCCAAGGCATCATCGTTGTCAACTCCCCCGAAGGCAACACCATCGCCGCCGCAGAACATGCCCTCGCCATGATGATGTCCCTCTCTCGCCACATTCCCGACGCAAACCAATCCGTTAAAGCCAAAGAATGGAACCGCAAAAAATTCGTCGGCGCAGAAGTCTACAAAAAGACCCTCGGCGTAGTCGGACTCGGTAAAATTGGCGCTCACGTTGCCACCGTCGGTAAAGCCATGGGCATGAAACTCATCGCCTACGATCCCTTTATCTCCGAAGAACGTGCCGGACAACTCGGCTGTCAACTCGTAGACCTCGACTACCTCTTCAAAGAAGCCGACTACATCACTCTCCACGTCCCCAAAACCCCCGAAACTACCCACCTCATCGGTGAAGCATCCATCGCCAAGATGAAGCCCACCACCCGCATTATCAACTGTGCCCGGGGGGGAGTCGTCGATGAAGTTGCCGTCGCTAAAGCCATCAAAGAAGGGCGTTTAGGCGGCATTGCCCTAGATGTGTTTGAAGAAGAACCCCTCGGTGAATCCGAACTACGGGATCTCGGCGGTAATGTTGTTCTTACTCCTCACCTCGGTGCATCCACCGCAGAAGCACAGGTAAATGTTGCCGTAGATGTGGCAGAGCAAATCCGGGATGTCATTCTTGGTTTACCCGCCCGTTCTGCTGTTAATATCCCTGGACTCAACGCCAATGTGATGGAAAAACTCCGTCCCTATCTCCAGTTAGCAGAAACCCTCGGCAACATGGTCGGTCAATTGGCAGGGGGACGCATCGAGAAGCTCAGCGTTACTTTGCAGGGTGACCTCGCGGAAAAGGAAACCAAACCCCTGGTCGTTGCTGCCCTCAAAGGTTTACTCTCCCCGGCATTACGGGAACGGGTGAATTATGTAAATGCTGAAATTGAAGCCAAGGAACGGGGCATCCGCATCATCGAAACCCGTGACGAATCGGTACGTGACTATACTGGCGCAATCCACCTGGAGGCAACGGGGGCGGATGGTGAACATTCCGTCAATGGTGCGCTCTTGAGTGATGGGGATATCCGGATCACTAGTATTAATGGTTTCCCGATCAATGTGCCGCCGACGGGCTATATGCTGTTTACGCTGCATCGTGATGTGCCAGGTATTATCGGTAAGATTGGTTCGCTGCTGGGTAGTTTTAATGTCAACATTGCGAGTATGCAGGTGGGCAGAAAGATTGTCCGGGGTGATGCGGTTATGGTACTGAGCTTGGATGATCCTTTACCTGAGGGTGTGTTGAGCGAGATTACGAAAGTTACCGGAATTCGGGACGCGTACACGGTTAAGTTGTAAGGTGAAATGTTAAGGAGAAGCAGGGCAAATCTGTCTGTTCTGTTTCTCCATCCGAACAGGGATGATCAAACGATGTCAACGAACTGGTGGGAATTGCAGGTTCTCTGTGAACCGAGTTTAGAAGAAAGTATTTTCTGGCGACTGGATGATTTTGGTTGCCGTGGT
>JBIKYI010000324.1:0-4247 GCA_044355355.1 Limnothrix sp.
GTTTCACTTTTTTCTGGTGCAGGTGGGTTAGATAGAGGTTTTGAGGCAGCAGGCTTTCAAACAATCTGGGCAAATGATTATGATAAAGATATTTGGGAAACTTACGAAAAAAATTTCCCAAATACTCTACTGGATAAGCGATCAATTACCGAGATTAAGTCAAGTGAAATTCCAGAATGTGATGGTTTGATCGGTGGACCTCCTTGCCAAAGTTGGAGTGAGGGTGGAACATTAAGAGGTATTGAAGATAAAAGAGGGCAGCTATTTTTTGAGTATATCCGAATCTTAAGAGACAAGCAGCCAAAATTCTTTTTAGCAGAGAACGTTTCCGGAATGTTAGCAGCTAGACATTCAGAAGCATTAGCCTATATTAAAAAATTGCTGGCAGATAGTGGTTATCACCTATCTTTCTCACTACTCAACGCAGTTGATTATGGTGTACCCCAAGATCGAAAGCGCGTATTTTTCATTGGCATTAGAGAAGATTTGAATTTTCGCTTTGTTTTTCCAAAGACGTTAAGTCGTAAATTAGTACTTAAAGATCAGATTTTTGACTTGCGTACTTCTGCTTTACCCGCAAAAGATAAACAGAGATCGAATGGAAGTGATTGCTTAGTCCCCAATCATGAATATATGACTGGAGGCTTTTCTTCAATTTATATGTCCAGAAATAGAGTGAGAAATTGGGATGAGCCTTCGTTTACGATTCAAGCAAGTGGTAGGCAAGCTCCTATGCATCCTCAAGCTCCCAAAATGAAATTTGTTGAACAGGATAAACGAATATTTGTTGAAGGAAAAGAAGACTTATATCGACGATTAAGTATTCGAGAATGTGCAAGAATTCAAACTTTTCCTGATGAACATATTTTTTATTACAACACTCTAATGGCTGGTTATAAAATGGTAGGGAATGCTGTTCCTTGTCATCTAGCGTATTGTCTTGCCAGTGCAATAAAAGAACAAATTCTAGGAAATGCAGCCAGTTTTCAGTCTATTTGTCTATCTGTTTGAGGAAACTACACCAAGAAGGTTATAGTGATGACTCATAGGTAAATGAATCCTCAGCATGGTATTCAAGATCAATCGTAAGAAAGGTGCGGATGTCTCTACCCTGTCGGGGGAAATGTTCATGTTAGAATCCCCGTAAGTCAAGTTTTTACGAATAACTCTCACTTCGGAACTGTCCTGAGATAGGACATCCCGGAGTATCCTGAACACTAACGAGGAAACACCACCATGGGATACGAACTTCCTGCCTTACCTTACGATTACACTGCTCTCGAACCCCACATTTCTAAGAGCACCCTTGAATTTCACCATGATAAGCACCATGCTGCCTATGTCAACAACTTCAACAGTGCCATTGCTGGGACTGACATGGATAGCCAGAGCATTGAAGATGTGATCAAAGCGATCGCCGGGGATGCTTCTAAAGCTGGTTTGTTTAACAATGCGGCTCAGTCTTGGAACCACAGTTTTTACTGGAATTGCATGAAGCCCGGTGGTGGCGGTCAACCGACTGGCGCTTTAGCAGACAAAATTAATGCTGATTTCGGTAGCTTTGAAAAGTTTGTTGAGGAATTTAAGGCGGCTGGTGCAACTCAGTTCGGTAGTGGTTGGGCATGGCTCGTGCTGGATAATGGCACGCTCAAAGTAACGAAGACTGGTAATGCTGGTAACCCCATGACTGATGGTCAAATTCCTTTGTTGACCATGGATGTTTGGGAACATGCTTATTATCTTGATTACCAAAATAAGCGTCCTGCTTACATGGATACTTTCATGGCTAGTCTTGTGAATTGGGATTTTGTTGCTGCTAATTTTGCGGCGGCGTAAATCGTCTTTTGTGAGTCTCTTTTTGACTTTTTAGGTTTTAAGATTTGAGTCAATTACAGGGTCTGCGATCGCAGGCTCTTTTTTGTTTTTGCTTGTTTTGTATAGTCGTTTCGGTTGAGTTTGAGAATTTTTGCTCCTTTCACCTTCGGCACCTCCCTTAGAAAGGGAGGCAATGAGTGTCTAATTTTTATGGGGAAGTAGTGGGGAGATGACAGAGGTATTTTTTGTAATAAAGACCTTGAATTTTTTGGGTAGGTTCGGGGAGGCGATCGCACTTTTCTTCTGGGGGACGAATGGGGGTGCTCACCATCCAGAGTTCAAAGGGTTGTTGATATTTATCTAAGCTTTGCTGTACGAGGGGATGTGGATTGAGTGAATCGTGGTTAATGATGAAAAAATCGGGTTGAATGGGCAGTTGTTGTTGTTGGATTTCCCAGGCAATACCCAGCAATGAGCGCACTTCTGACGATCGCCAATCTCTGGTCGTAATCACAATGGGATAGGAGGAGGAATTGGCGGCAATTAATTGGGCGATCGCCCTGGTATTTTCCGGTTTACGGTAGACGGCATCAAGATTTACCCACAGGGAACTAAGCAACATTAAGGCGAGAATCCCGATGACCGTGCGTTTTTTTTGCTGTTGCCAGAAATGCCGGAGGATGGCAGCAAGGAGCAGAATGACGGCGGGAAAATAAATAAATTGGTAGCGAGGCGCAACAAAGAGATCTCGTTGGAAAGCATAGGTAGTCACGAGGAAAGTCAGCAAATTCCCGGCAATGAGCACCAGTAATAGACGGGTTTCTAGGTGGTTTGCCAGGAGCTTCAGGGCTTTAAACCATTGGGGGGTCAGCCAAATGATCAGCCCCAGAAGGGCGATCGCCGACAAAATGACAATGACCAAAGAATCCGCTTCAATCGGAAAACTGAAAAGCATACCCCAGAGCCAGAGCAGCAACCGACCGAGGGGATCGAAGAGTTCCCAATTCCAGCCATATTCCTTCGCCAGCCAGGAGGTGATTTTACTGTCATCATTGCGCGACCATGCCCTGAGAATTGTCAGAATCATGACGGCATTGGCTCCCAATGTGAACATTACCCTACGCCAGGGCGCTTGTATCAAAGGCAGAACGCTTTTTTTGAACAGAAGGCTCATCCGTGCGAATCCTTGTGCCGTAACCTGAGAAACCGCCATTTGGACTTGCCCCAGGTAGAGCCACAGTAAAACCAAGCCTTCTGCCCAGATGTGGAGAATCATAAAATAATGGCTAACCACGCCAATGCTATTAACAATCAGCCAACCACCGAGCAACGGCAACGAAGGCGATCGCCCCTGTTTTATTGCCCTGGCGATCGCCACCAAACAGCCCAACGACAGACAGATCCAGAGCAACACAAAACTATAGTGCCTCGCCTCCTGGGATAAATACACCGCAAAGGGCGACAGGGCGATCGCCAGAGCCGTTACATGGGCTGTCCAGCGTTCCTGCCAGCAATACCAACCCAAACCAAAACCCACAGGAATTAACACCGTACCCAACAAAGCACTCAGTGATCGCCCCACCCAGATCGACACATACTGACCATCCTGCGACCAAAGCCCCAGCCATAACCGAGTTAACCAAAAATACAACGGCGGATGATTACTCTCCGTGAGTAAACTTGTCGTCACCGCCGCGAGCGATCGCCCCGCCTCAAACCGCAAAGGCTCCAAAAAAGTCGTCAACGGAAAAAGCTGATCAAAAGGACTACCCCGAAACCCATGCCCCAAACTAAACGCCAGAGTTGCCCACTCATCCCCCCACATTGGCTTTAACGTGAGATTCGCAAACCGTAGCCCCAAACCAATGGCTACCCACACCATGAGTAGCCAAAGATCCTGTCGTCTCAATTTTTGAAGCTCTTGCACCACAGTTGCACCACGCCGATCCGCCGAGAAATTGTCCCTCAGATCATACCCGTTGCCATTCATTCTTTAGCGCATGAACCCACTTTAGCGACCACAAAAGCGATCCCTAAGATGACCGTAAACAGTCAAACGTTATTAAGGCATCATCTCTAGCGGCACTTGATCCTCACTGCCACCGACCCCGATCGCCGTGTTGTACAACTCCGCATCCGTCAAGGTGAGATCCTCCATCGATGCCCCAAACACATGGGTGTCATACATTAGCGCCGCCGTAAAATTCACCTGATCCAAATTGGCATTATTCATCACGGCATTGGTCAGGAAAGCTTCCGTCATGTCTGCCCCCACGAGATTTGCCCCCGTGAGATCCGCCCCCTCTAGGTTGGCACTCGTCAAATTCGCATAGCTGAGGTTAGCATCCCGCAGATCCGCCCCAATTAAATGAGCACCCGTCAAATCCGCCCCAACTAAATTACACTGAGGACAAGCACCCGTCTCTAAAAGA
>JBIKYI010000325.1:0-4236 GCA_044355355.1 Limnothrix sp.
GTTGAATAAGGTGGTAGATTTAATTAATAATCGACCAAGAAAATCGCTTGACTATCGCACTCCGAGTGAAGTATTCTTGCTGTCATCATCAGAACCTGTTGCACTTCAGATTTGAATTGGCGAATTATTTATAAACAAAATTTATTGGATAAAATCTACAGATAAAATTCACCAAAAATGTAAACAATTCTGACAACTAGCGAATTCTACATATGGACATGAATAATCTTGACTATAGTCGTTCCAAATAAAAATTAAGGAACTATTGTCCGAAAGTCCTTCTTATTAAGGGGGATTTAGAGGGATCAAAGTCTCAGGCTTAATCGAATACAGCCTGTTATTCATTGACTTTTTAAATTTCTGATTGAATTTCCGCTCTGGTTTCGCTTTTTTGTTCTTCTCAGGGGCGATCGCCAGTCCTAGGAAGTGAAAAGGCGATCGATAATCGCTTGATCTTCCTCACAGAGCATTTGTGCCCCGTCCGGCAGCGTTTCCCATTGCCAGGGAGATTCCCGATCCGCCACCAACTCCCGAATCAAAACCACCAAGGAGTGAATAAAAGCAGGTTGCCATTCCGGCCCCACAAACCCTGCTCCCCACTGACTAACCGTGTTGTAATAGACCCTTAACCAGGGTTCCGGCTTGGTGATATCAATATTCATCTCACAGGCAATGCGAAAGGCATCAGCGAGATCAAAATCAGCGTATTCCCGGTCAAGAATTTGCCGTCTTCCCATAAAGACCTCCGGTGCTCAAACGGGGGGAGACTTAACGAAATGCAACGAAAAAAGCCCCCTTAGCCTAAAGATAAGCGAAATACTCTGTTCTGTGGGTAAACATCTGTAAAAATCAGGGAATTTATATTATTTTTGCTGTTTAATCGTTGTCTTTCCCGATTATTTCTCGCTAACATTAGGGGTGTCATCTGTAAATTCGCTGGCTGTCGCTAGTGAAAATTCAAGCGACTTATGGAAATACAACTCATCAATATTGGTTTTGGTAATATCGTGTCGGCTAATCGGGTGATTGCCATTGTCAGCCCCGAATCTGCACCGATTAAGCGAATTATCAGTGATGCCCGTGAGCGAGGTCAGTTAATTGATGCGACCTATGGGAGAAGAACTCGTGCGGTGATTATTACTGATTCTAGTCATGTGGTACTATCAGCGATCCAACCTGAAACTGTGGCTCACCGCTTCGTTGTGCAGAAGGATGGTGCGGTGCTGAATCCTAAGCTTTAGGGTGATTTTGTTGGTTTTTCTTTGTCGGTTCCTAAAAATGCCGATTACCCTATGACTTCCCCTGGAAAATTAATTGTTTTGACTGGCCCTAGTGGTGTCGGTAAAGGGACCCTTGTGCGATCGCTACTGCCACGCCATGGGCATTTATTTTTATCGACTTCGGCAACCACGCGATCGCCCCGTGCTGGGGAGGTGGATGGGCAAGATTATTTTTTTAAAACCCGTGCTGAGTTTGAGGCGATGATTACGGCAAATGAGTTGCTGGAGTGGGCGGAATATGCGGGAAATTATTATGGTACGCCTCTGCCACCGGTGACGACGCAGATTGAGCAGGGAAATTTTGTCTTGCTGGAAATTGAGGTAGTCGGGGCGAATGCGGTTAAAACGATTTTCCCGGATGCCTTGAGGTTATTTGTATTGCCGCCGTCGTTTGAGGTGCTAGAGCAGCGGCTACGGGGACGGGGTACAGACTCAGAGGAGATTATTGCTAAACGTTTGGCTCGGGCGCAGGAAGAGCTTGCATTCAGTCCTGAGTTTGATTTCCAGATTGTTAATGATGACATAGACCGGGCGATCGCCGAAATCGAGACGATTATTTTTGCCTAATTTGATCGATATTTGCTCGATTATGTGAGCGATACCCACTCGACGAATTGATGTCTGATCTCTGATGTCTGATATCTTCACACTGGATCTACTACAATCAAACAAGTACGACATCGCAGTAACACGAGCTTACAGACTCCATGATTCCAACCGTTATCGAAAGTTCTGGTCGGGGCGAACGCGCCTTTGATATCTACTCTCGCCTGTTGCGGGAACGGATTGTTTTCCTCGGAACGCAAGTGAACGACGAAATTGCCAACCTTATTGTGGCTCAACTATTGTTCCTGGAAGCCGACGATCCAGAGAAGGATATTTATCTCTACATCAACTCCCCCGGTGGTTCCGTCTCGGCAGGGATGGGCATCTTCGATACGATGAACCAAGTTCGTCCTGATGTCTGCACCATTTGTATTGGTCTCGCGGCAAGTATGGGGGCGTTTCTCCTCAGTGCTGGCGCGAAGGGTAAGCGCATGAGTTTACCGAATTCTCGCATCATGATTCACCAGCCCCTCGGTGGTGCTCAGGGTCAGGCGACGGATATTGAAATCCAAGCGAAGGAAATTCTCTATCTTAAGGGCAAGCTCAATCAACACCTCGCTAACCATACGGGTCAACCCCTCGAAAAGATTGAAGTCGATACGGATCGGGATTTCTTTATGTCTGCGGTTGAGGCAAAGGAATATGGTTTGATCGACCAAGTTATTGATAAAAGTCCTTCGGCGGCAAATCCTCCTGTCTAGGGCGATCGCCGAACTGACTTGATCCCTCCGCCTTCGGCACCTCCCTTAGAAAGGGAGGCAATGGGGACTTATGGATCTTGTAGATCTTTACTTGGATATTGCAACCCTCCTTAATTGTTTGGTTAAGGGGGGTTTTGTGTTTAAGGTTGGGGTTTATGACCTGTGGCACGGTAGATGTTGAGGGTAATTGCGCCGTGGGGATGGTCTGGCACTGAACGGAAATGCTCTAAACCTTTTTCGAGGCGATCGCCATCTTTACCTAATTTTTCGACCATCAGGGGAATCATGAGTTTGATCCAGGTGTCGAGATGATTCACTAAACTGCGCAAATCTTGATTATGGACTGTTTGCCAATGGTGGATGGCGATCGCCTGATTATTCACCTGCTCAAAGCCTGCCTGTTCTAGATATGCCCCCAAACTACGCCCTACATAGGCATTCCCCTGGGCGACAAAAAACAACTCACACAGCGCCTGTTGAAAATAGTCAAAATCAGGGTGGGGCGGATAAATGAGTAGGCTTTCGTAATCGGTTTCGATCAGACAAATTTGACCATCGGGCTTTAACACCCGCAATGCTTCCTGCACAATGCCAGCGGTATCCGGCACATGTTCCAAGAGCCACACCGTCAGGGCAAAATCAAAGGTATTGTCAGCCCAGGGCAAATGATAAGCGTCCCCTTCCCGGAGATCATGCTGCAAACCCAGACTGGTTAAATATTCCGTGGCAAAAGCAATTTGTTTGGCTTGGCGATCGATCCCAGCAAAGTTCAATTGGGGATATTTTTGGCTAATGATACCCAGTACTGCCCCGACACCACAGCCGATATCAAGCATTTTGGCATCCGGTGCAAGTTCTAGGTTCGGCAAAAATAGGCGATCGCCCCAATAGCGGGCTTGTTCAACGAGGCGTTGCTGTTCCTCTGGATCGTAGCCATGAATATACTCCGCCAAGATTCGCTCCTCTACAAAATAAAACTACACAAATTTAGCAGACATCAGACATCAGGTATCAGACATCAGATTACATATATATTTAGCAGTATGGATCGGGGGAGCAGGTTATGAATGCAGTCGAAATTGAAGAAGCCGTTTCACAATTAGCTGAATCACCTTTTGATCCGGTGGAGTTTCCGTTTGCTTTTCTGGAGGCGTTTGGGAATAAGTCTACGACGCTCAAGAAGCTCAGAAGTGAGAAAAATAGCTCGAATCAGTCGGACATCGGCGGGGTGCTGCAACGCAATAATATTCACCTTAAAGTTTGTGCTGCGGGGGAAGTGACGGCAACGCTTACGGCTCTGCGGGAGAGTGGGGCGACGCAAAAATATAAGGCGAAATTTATTCTGGCGACGGATGGGCTGGATCTAGAGGCGGAAAATATCGCGGATGGGGAGACGATCGCCTGTGCTTACCCCAATTTTGCGGATCATTTTGGGTTTTTCTTGCCGTTGGCGGGGATTACGACGGTTCAGCAAATTCGGGAAAATGCTTTTGATATTAAGGCGACAGGGCGGTTAAATCGGCTCTATTTGGAACTGCTGAAGGATAATCGTGATTGGGATACGGGCGATCGCCGTCTGGAATTTAATCATTTTATGGCGCGGTTGATCTTCTGCTTTTTTGCGGAGGATACGGGCATTTTTCATGGGG
>JBIKYI010000579.1:0-4227 GCA_044355355.1 Limnothrix sp.
GTTCTACCTTTTGCATCAATTGCTTGGCGATGAAGACATGGGGTGATCGTCGATCAAATAAATAAGCCAGTGAAATGCTTGGACGCTGCACTAGCAAATTCTGATCTCGAAATGCTTGACGTTCTTCTTCGATAGGAAGAGCTGTATATAGAAAAACACCGAGTTGATGCTGCGATAATTTTTCTTTTTCCTGAAAATCACTCTGTTCTAGTTCCTGTAAAGCTTGATGAATACCAAAACATCGATGCTGACCATCGGTAAGACGCATACTCACCGAGCTATATGGAATAGTTATCCTGCCATTGCTGTATTCAGGATGGGGATAGACATTAATGCAGACTGGTGGAAAGTAGATGGTTCCAGTTAAGTAATTTTCAAGGACATAGGACGCAATTTGCTTTAAACGGGAAGCATTTGGCTTTCTCTGAGCAAAATCGGGCAATTCTGGATGATTTGGAACATATAGTCGGTTTTCTGTAATCAAACTATGTATATCGCCATAAGAAAAAGATGCAAGATAACGAACATTAGATAGCTGAGATCCAGACTGTATAGGGATAGCAGAGAATGTTAAATCCATGAAAACAACCTTGTACACATGCATACATAGTAGCAAGTGTCATCCTTAGAAGTCTAATATTTAAGAATACGTTGCATTAAAGGTGGTAGCCCTTGTCTGCTTCAACTGTCCGTGTACCGACTGAGCTTTATCAGAAAATACGAAAAATCAAACTGTCACTTGAGCGTGATCACTATAGTGCTGCCCCTAGTCTTCAGGATTTCATCACTGTGGCGATTCAAAGATTAGTACGTGATTGGGAAACAAGAGAACAGCAAGAAGTGATCATTCAAGAATTATTAAGAAATCGTCAATTAGCTCGCTCACGTATGGGAAAAAACTCCTAACTAAGTAAAAATTCATTATGGTAGTTACAGTCGGTTCTCTAGTTAGAAGCAATGACAACAATCTAGGGGTTGGCAAAGTCACAACGGTTACAAATGATCATGCTAATGTTGAATATTTCGTTTCAGTAAGCCAAAGACATACCTGTTCTATTATTTTATCGAGCCTTACACCCGTTACTCTCCAGCACAATACTCGCTGTTACTTATTGTCTGACGAGTTAGGATATTGGCAAATTGGTCGCGTTGATTTCCATCAAGAAGATCAGTATCACATCAGATTGCCGAATCAAAAAAATTGTTCTGCGACGGAAGACGAGATTTATGTTCGGTGTTATTTGAATCTTGAAGATCCGACGGAAACTCTTATCTTTAAAGGTCATGAAACTCCTTTATTTCACCAGTGTCGTTCTCGCTTTGTACATAACCTGGTAGAGCAAAGAGCTATTAGTCATGGTATGTCCGCCCTCTTTTCCTCAAACATCGATTTTTTGCCCCATCAAGTCGAAGTTGCACGTCGAGTTTTGGAGGATCCGATTCAACGCTATTTGTTGGCAGATGAAGTGGGTTTGGGTAAGACGATAGAAGCAGGGATTATTCTCCGACAGTTTGTACTAGATAACCCCAACGCGAAAGCTCTAATTGTTGTACCCAATTCTTTATTAAAGCAATGGAAGAAAGAATTAGAAGAAAAATTTTATTTAACTAATCAAATTAATATTATTTCTACGGAAAGTATTTATCAAAACTCTCCTCAAAAAGTAGATTTCTTAATTATTGATGAAGCTCACCATATTGCAGCAATGGCAACTGCAACTAGTGATGAAAAACAGAAAATATTTCAATATGTTCGAGATTTGGCTCATCAGGCGAAGGGATTACTACTGCTTTCTGCAACACCAGCACTAAACCATGAGCAAGAGTTTTTAGCGATGCTGCATTTATTAGATCCTCAAGCTTATAGTCTTGAGGATCTAGATGAGTTTAAAAAGCGTATTAACTTACGACAAGATATTGGTAGAATTCTTCTTTCCTTTAAAGAAACAGCACATTCATTTATTCTCAAACGTAATATTCAGCAACTCAAACAATTATTCGGTGATGACAATGCTCTTCTTACTTATCTAGATAGTCTTCAGACTCAACTCGACACTGATGCATCTGATAAAGACAAAATCGAAAAACTAGTTAGAAGTATTAGGGTTTATATCAGTAATGTTTACCGTTTACATCGCAGAATGCTGAGGAATCGACGGGCATCTTTAGAGGATATTTTATTTGACCAAAGTAATGCCACTCTCCAAATAGAATATGACAACTTTCAAGAAGCAGAAAGAATTCATGAGTATTTAGATGAATGGCGCATACAAGCCTTGTCTCAAGCTGAACAGACCAGTGATGAATGGGTGCGTTTGTATCGTCTTTTTCAAATCCTCTATTTAGCCAGTGGTACTTGGCATCGAGTTTTGGAGTGGGCGATCGCCACTAGGTTAGAGAATCATTATCCAGAGGAAGTCCTTGAAGTATTCGGAAAAGAAGGACTTCGTATTTTGCGGGAGACTCCATATTTTGATGGGGAGCAGGATTTATTGAAAGCAATCTTAGATCTGTTGAGTGATATATCGGATGAAAATGACCGAATCACACAACTGCAAAGGTTAATCAGCCAACTTCACGTTACAGAAAAACTCAACTCCACCTCCAAGCTTGTCATTTTTACTTCCTATACGCCTGTATGCAAAGAAATTGTTAATCGCTTACGTCACAGATTTGGCGATGTCGCAGTAGCAACTCTACAAAAAGGTCAATCAGCAGAAGAATCAGAAAAAAACAAACAGCAATTCAAGAATAATCCTCGTTGTTTAATTTTAGTGGGTGATATTTTCGGCGAAGAAGGACAAAATCTTCAGAGTGCCCAATCTTTAATTCACTTTGATCTACCTTTGTCACCGAATCGAATAGAGCAGAGACATGGCAGAATTAATCGAATTGGGCAAGAGAGTCAGGCTATTAAATATATTATTTTTTCTGGATCTAAAGCTCCAGATGACATCCATCTAGGTTGGACAATCCTCTTAGGTGATGGATTTAATATATTCAAAGAATCAATCGCTAGTCTGCAATTCTATATTGATAAGAAATTGCCCGAAATTAAAAAAACTCTTTTTGAGGAAGGCATGTATGGATGTGAAACCTTAATTGATATTTTAAATGAAGAAATAAAAGCAGAAAAGATACGCATTAATGAACAGTATATTTTAGATGAGATTGATGCACTTAATGAAGAAGCAAGTAAGTATTTTAGAGAACTTGATGAATATGATGCTAATCACCAAAATATTAAAGTAGCAACACAAGGATGGCTTAAAGGAGCCTTGCAATTGAAACCTTGGTACACGGATTCGTCTAGTCTAGATTTTTTTTACTATAAGTGGACTAGTGATACTTTAATTCCACAGAATGAACTTTTACATTTTTTGCCCGCCTATGAATTACAAAAATCAGGAACATATAATCGACGTAAAGCAAATAATAAACCCGGTCAAGTTTTATTCCGTTCAGGGTCTAAGGTTATTGATGCCTTTGCTGAATATGTGAAATGGGATGATCGAGGCAGAGCTTTTGCTTTATGGAGACATAGCAATTCTTGGTCACAGGATGAGGGAATGGAATGGTTAGGATTCCGTTTTGATTATATTGTTGAAACTGACTTGTCAGAAGTAGAGTATTTACTGAAGCAACCGGAATGGCGATACCTGAATCTTAAAGGTATTCAGCGTCTCGCAGATAGTCTTTTTTCTCCTATTTTCAAGACAGTATATTTAGATCTGCAAATGAATACTGTAGAAGATCAATCATTATTGGATCTATTACAATTTCCCTATCATCAAAATGGTCAAGATTACCAAGACTTTAATCTGGCGAAAGATCGTTTAGAAATTATCGATAATTTTATTAGTCGAGATGATTGGGGAAATCTTTGTCGTAATGCACGTCAAAATTCTGAAGAACATTTGAGATCTAGTGAAGAATTTCGAGATTATTGCGAAACATATAGGGTAAAAGCAAATCGTAAGTTAGATGAGCGATTGGAGCAATTAAAAATCAGATTAATCCACAATTCTGAATTCAGTAGTGATAAGGAACTTCAGAAAGAAGTGGAGATAGAGAAGGCTCTGCAAGAAGCTTTACTTCAAGGTATCATCAAACCTCGCATCTCTCTAGATTCCATTGGATTTTATATTGTGGCTGGGTACTCTCCCTTTATTAATCAGGAGGAGCAGAACGCATGAGTTTAGGTTTTCAGGAGATCATAGATTGGCT
>JBIKYI010000327.1:0-4214 GCA_044355355.1 Limnothrix sp.
GGTACGTTGTCGATGCCGCTGATCAGCGTCTCGGCCGTCTAGCAACAGAAATTGCCAGAACTCTGCGGGGTAAAAATAAGCCCGAATATACGCCTCACATGGATACCGGTGATTTTGTTGTTGTTGTCAACGCAGAAAAGCTTGTTGTGACAGGTCGTAAGCCAGAACAAAAACTTTACCGTCGTCACTCCGGTCGTCCTGGTGGTATGAAGGTTGAAACCTTTGCTCAACTTCAAGATCGTATCCCCGAGCGTATCCTTGAGAAAGCTGTGAAGGGTATGTTGCCAAAAAATGCATTAGGTCGTCGTCTCTTCACCAAACTGAAGGTCTATGCCGGTGCTGAACATCCTCATGCAGCTCAACAACCTGAAACCCTAATCATTAACACTATTCCCGGAGGATCTAAGTAATGTCAACAACCCAAGATCGCGCGGTTTACTGGGGCACTGGTCGCCGTAAAGCTTCTATCGCACGTGTTCGTCTCATTCCTGGTTCTGGTAATGTGGTCGTCAACAATCGCCCTGCGGATGATTACTTTAACCGGATTCCTGGCTATATTTCTGTCCTTAAGTCTCCTTTGGAAACATTGGGTCTTGAGGCTGAGTATGACATTTTCGTTAATGCCCATGGTGGCGGTTTGACTGGTCAAGCAGATGCTGTCAAGTTGGGTGTTGCCCGTGCGCTTTGCGAACTGGATCCCGATAACCGTCAGCCTCTCAAGTCCGAAGGTTACTTAACTCGTGATCCCCGTTGTAAGGAACGTAAGAAGTACGGTTTGCACAAAGCGCGTAAGGCACCTCAATTCTCCAAGCGTTAATTTATTGCGCTTGTTTGTTTCCGGTGTATTTGTTTGATTTAACCAACATATTTTTAGTCCTATGCCCAAAGCTGATATTCACCCTGCATGGTATCCCGAAGCCAAAGTCATTTGTAACGGCGAAGTTGTAATGACGATTGGTTCTACCCAGCCTGAGATTAACGTTGAAATTTGGTCGGGGAACCATCCTTTCTATACTGGTACTCAGAAAATTATTGATACTGAGGGTCGTGTTGATCGCTTCCTTCGTAAGTATGGTATGTTGAGCGGCTCTTCTGACGACAAGAAGTAGGTTCTCGATTGAGTTTTTATGACCCGGCAGTCCCCTGCTGGGTTAATTGTTTTTATGGGCTTGTCCTTAATCTTATTCGTTGATTTTTTTG
Organism: Limnothrix sp.; assembly: GCA_044355355.1. GTDB lineage: Bacteria > Cyanobacteriota > Cyanobacteriia > Cyanobacteriales > MRBY01 > MRBY01. The sequence goes on from JBIKYI010000327.1 coordinate 1,201, forward strand.
AATTATGGCTGAAGCATATTTGCTTGACAAACTGAAATCGGTAGAAGAAACGTTTCAGGAAATGACTCGTCGATTAGCTGATCCTGATATTGCAACGAATCCGGATGAGTTACAAAGAATCGCGAAGATTCGCGCTTCCCTTGAAGAAACGGTTTTGACCTATGAGACTTGGAAGGAGACTCAGGTTGAATTGGAGGAGGCGAGGGAGATTCTTAAGGAGTCGATGGGGGATCCTGAGATGAGGGAGATGGCTGCTTTTGAGACGGAGGAGTTAGAGGAAAAGCTGGAGAATCTGGAAAATAGGCTCAAGATTTTGTTGCTCCCGAAGGATCCCAATGATGACAAGAATATTATGTTGGAAATTCGCGCGGGTACTGGTGGTGATGAGGCTGGTATTTGGGCGGGGGATCTGTTGAGAATGTATTCTCGTTATGCAGAATCTCAAAAATGGAAGCTCAAGCTGTTAAGTGAGTCGACTGCTGATATGGGTGGTTTTAAGAGTGTAATTCTTGAGATCCAAGGTGAAAGTGTTTATAGCAAGTTGAAGTATGAAGCTGGGGTGCACCGGGTTCAGCGTGTGCCGATGACTGAGGCGGGAGGAAGGGTACATACTTCGACGGCGACGGTGGCGATCATGCCGGAGGTGGATGATGTGGAAGTGAAGATTGATCCGAAGGAGATCGAGATGTCTACGGCTCGTTCTGGTGGTGCTGGTGGGCAAAATGTGAATAAGGTGGAGACGGCGGTGGATCTTTTGCACAAGCCGACTGGTATTCGTGTCTTCTGTACTGAGGAGCGATCGCAGTTACAGAACCGAGAGCGGGCAATGCAGATCCTGCGGGCAAAACTTTATGAGATTGAGTTACGGCGACAGCAGGAGGAGGTGAGTTCGATGCGTAAATCCCAGGTTGGTACGGGGGCGCGTTCTGAGAAAATTCGGACTTACAACTATAAGGATAATCGCGTCACAGACCATCGTTTGGGTCAAAATTTTGTGCTGGCAACGGCGCTTGAGGGTGATATTGAGGGCATGGTGCAGGCTTGTATCACCCAGGATCAGCAGGCCCAATTAGAGCTGTTGGCTTCTGATGATTCGGCGACGGGTGGTTTAGAGACCGTTTAGGGAGACCGTAGTGGGTTTAATTTCGCTACATACTTCGTAAAAATCGGTTTCTGGTGGGGAGGCAAAGAGTTGGTTCATATCTGCCATGATTTTTTTGCCTTCTTCGGTTTGGTTGTTGTCCATGTCTTCGATGTTATCCCAGAGAATCATGGCGATGCCTTTGTCGGATTCTGTGCCGATTTTCTGGAGTAGGAATGCGCCTTTGAAGCCTTCTGAATATTTGGAAACAGCTTTTTCGTAAAGGGTTTGGGCTTGGGAGAATCGTCCGGGCTTAAATTCGCCGATGGCAACGTAGGCAATTTTGCGTTTGAGACAATTGTTGAATTCTTGAACCATAATGGCTCCTGTGGGGTGAATAGTTGAGGCTGCCTGACCTGGGTTGGAACGGCGGCGGTATGTTTAATTTAGCGGGAAAATTTCCGGGAAAAAGCTTTTGGGAGATTTCTTAATTCAAGTTAAGAGTTCATAAAGTTTTCGATGTCTGTGGGTTGTGTGATGAGTGTTTGACTCAGGTTTTGGGCTACTCCTTGGGTGATGAGGATGTCATCTTCGATACGGATACCTCGGACATCATGGTATTGTGCGAGTCTTTCCCAGTTGATCATGGATTTGAAGGGTTCTTTTTGGCGGCGATCGCCCAGAAGAGTTGGGATTTGGTAAAAACCGGGTTCGATGGTGACGACCATATTTGCCTGGAGGGGACGGTCTAGGCGGAGAAAGCATTCGCCAAATTTTTGACTGCGTTGGCGTTGTTCGGCGTATCCAGCAAGATCGCCGAAATCTTCCATGTCGTGGACATCTAGACCCATGAGGTGACCGATGCCATGGGGGAAAAAGGTGGCACAAATATTTTCTGCCAGTAAATCGTCGAGATCGCCTCGAAGAATACCCAGATCTCTTAAGCCTGTGGCGATCGCCTTGGTAGCAAGGTGATGGATGTCCCGAAATTCGACGTTCGGCTCTAGGGCGGCGATCGCCTGGTCGTGGGCAGCGAGGATCACCTGATAAATATCCCGTTGGGTCGCAGAAAATTTACCATTGACGGGGTAGGTTCGCGTTAAATCAGAAGCCCAGCCCAAAGTCGTTTCCGCACCAGCATCCACCAGTAATAAATCGCCTGAATTGAGAAGATTAGGCGAAAATTCATTATGTAAAATTTCCCCCTGGGTCGAAACGATACTTGTGTAAGCACAGGTCATTTGCTGAGCGCAGAACTCACTTTCAATGGCTGCCTTGACCTCTGCCTCGGTTTGACGATGACCAACCACCCCCATGCCTCGATAATGGGCTTTGATCGCAATGTTGATTGCCTGTTGTACTTGTGTGAGTGCGGCCTCGTCGTGGCACAACCTGAGTTGAATAATGGCTTGGGCTAATTGGCGATCGCCCCCAGTTAATTGATCCGGTTCTGGCAATTTGCGCCCCAAAATCCGAGACTGTTGAGAGCGTTGCAGAGGATCGACCAAGGGAATCGTTACTGCATTGTTGATGTAATTTGGCAAATCTACCGTCGGTAAAATTTGATTAATTCCCAGCCATTCTCCCAATTGATTTGGCGAGACCGATTCCCCATGCCATAACACATTATCTTTGGTTGGAAAGTCGATAAATAGAACTGATTGAATACCATCGATAAATAGAACCGCTCCAGCTAATGGCAAACCCGCAAAATATAAAAAATGACTACTTGCCCTGAAAGGTAATTTATTAGCCCGAAAATTACGACTTTGGCGATCGCCCGCCCACAATAAAATCGGCTGGGATACCTGCGCAACCAAACGACGGCGACGAACAAACAACTGAGAGGACAAACCCGCCGAGACATCCATCAAAGACTGCAAATACATCATCATCCCCCAAGTAACCCTGCAAACAGACGAACAACCCCCAA
>JBIKYI010000328.1:0-4195 GCA_044355355.1 Limnothrix sp.
ACTGCACTGCGTTTTAATATCGCGTTCTAATATTTCGTGTTGATGAAAGAGTTGACAATTTATGGATGAGTTATGGGTGATTGAGTTGAGATGAATTGGTTATTGATGGGTACAGGATGCATTAGTTTACACCTAAATTATTGAAATTATTGATGAAACATGGATAAACAATGCGTGAAATTACTTAGAGGTAAAAATAATCATGTGGAGAATGTTCAAAAATTCTGTTTTTTCTTTTTTCTTCGGTATGTAAGATCGATAGGTGGCAAAGATATCGCAGGCTTATCGTTGTTAGCGACAATTTTTTCTTGGGAGAGTTTCTTTTCTGGGTAAAGCAGCATAATATGGAACCACAAAAATTTTAGGAGCATGCAGCTTAGGTGTGAGTGTGTCTGAAGAACTCGACGATCTTTCCGTATTGGATGAGATGGATATTCCTGAGGTTGTGCGGGATGAAAGTCTGACTCCGAAACTTCCCCGCCAGGGTAGAACTTCTGTTCCCTGGTTGGTTATCGGCGGTTTAGGTTTTCTTGTGGTCACGATCGGGGCGATCGCCGGGTGGCAGTTCTTAGTCTTACGCGCCACGACAACCGTTGCCACGGAGAATACAAAGAGCACCACAGGGAATACAACAGAGACCACTACCACAGACGCGAATAATCCTGGAAACAATACAGATCCAGCGACGGATGCGACAGGGGAGCCAGTGGATCAAATTTTGGGGCATTTTGCCTTTGAGGAAGCCCCTGCCTCAGAACTAGTGTCAGTCAGTGCAGATGGTCGTCTGAAACTGCGAGCAATTACTGCCGAAAAATATCAACAGATGGTCGATGCAGCCCGAAGGGATGGGGTCAATTTAGTCTTGATCTCCGGTTTTCGTTCTATAGAAGAGCAGCAATATTTATTTTTTCAGGTGAAGGAGCAACGGGGACAGGACACCACAAAACGGGCTGAGGTGAGTGCCCCACCCCGCCATAGTGAGCACCATACGGGCTATGCCATCGATGTGGGTGATGGGAATTCGCCTGGGACAAATTTGAGTCAGAGTTTTGAGAAGACAGCGGCGTTTCGATGGTTGCAGAATAATGCGGCGCGGTTTAGTTTTGAGTTGTCTTTCCCCCGTGATAATCCCCAGGGAATTGCCTATGAGCCTTGGCATTGGCGCTTTGTAGGAGATCAAGATAGTCTAGAAACGTTCTATCAATCCCGCAATTTAACGGATGTGGAACCTTCGCCAGGGACGAGCAACACCCCATGAATGAGTCTTTTCCCCAAACCCAATGGTGGGTTCAGCGTTGGCTAGAATTGTTGGATGCCTATCGTTTTAAAAAACGGTTGGAGCGGGCTAGGCTCTATGCGAAACAGGGGCATGTGCTCAGTATTGATTTTGTGGAGGCGAAGGCGATCGCCCTGGTGCAGGGCAGTGAAGTGGAACCCTACCGTGTCTCCCTAACCCTGGAACCCTTTAGCGATGAGGATTGGGGTTATGTCATTGAATCCTTGGGACAAAAGGCAATCTTTTCGGCACAACTATTGGCGGGGGAATTACCCGCAGCGATTGAGCAGGTTTTTACCCAGAATGGTTTAAATTTATTCCCTTTTACCCTCGGTGATATTAAGTCGAAATGTAGCTGTCCCGATAAGGCAAATCCCTGTAAGCATATTGGGGCTGTTTATTATCAGCTTGGCGATCGCTTTAGTGAAGATCCCTTCGTCATTTTCCAACTGCGCGGACGTACCCAAAGCCAACTTTTAGAAGCCCTGCGGGATTATCGCCTCCAGAAATTTGCAGAACAGTCCAGCCCCAGCCAAAAAAGTCAGCCTACCACCACAACCAAAGTTCGTGCCACAAAACCAGAGATCGACTTTGAACAATTTTGGCAGTACGATCAACCCCTCGATTCAAGTTTAATTGTGCTAACTCCCCCCGCCGAAGGGAAAACAACATTGGACATTCTGGGGCAAATTAACCTCAGTTCTGAAGAAGCTCAGTCCTTCCATAGTCACCTACAGCAGGTCTATACCGCAGCGAGTCAGCAGGCATTAATGCAAGCTTTGCAGGGGGCGACGTAATCTGAGTTTGTAATCTGACTGTTCAGTGATGTTTTTTGCTCATTTCCCATCGTTCATCATTCAAGCAATAACTCAAGAATAATTTAGGTAATGGGCATCGATAACGCCGTGGCGATCGCCCAAGCATCAACCAATAATAAAAGCAGCGTAAACCCAAACAAAATGAGATACATCCAAGGCTGAGACAGAGGACGAACATCACTCGTGTCAATTTGCGTTTTCTCTTCAATCATGCCGACCATTTTAGCAAAACCAGCCACCCGCATCGGCAGCAAATAAGCCCGATCCCTTGCAGGGGTGATGAAGTAATAAACCATGCCCCCCTGACCTGTTGTACGCATTTTTAATTGATCAATTTCCGACCAATTCAGTGACCAACCCTTACGAGAAATCCAGCGAAACCACTGGGGATAAGTGACATGAATACCTATTTCATCTAGGCAAACTTTCTCACTCAATGCCCCATACAAAAAAATCCCCCCCAAGACCAATCCACACCATAGCCAATTCGCCGAAATTGGAGCCTGGGTTACATCCGCCAAAAAGGGCATCGGCAGGGTGAGCGCAGCATAGAGACTCAGGAGCGTAATCCGAATAATGGGGGATAGATTAAAGGTATGCGACATAGGAATTAAGCAATCAGGAACTAGAAATTCATGAACAATTCATTAGAAATTACTTTGTAACCAATCGCGAATTAACTGGTTAACTTCTTCTGGGGTATCGTCGTGGGGGCAATGTCCCGACTCTAGGTAATGTTCCACTAAACTCGGATAATGTTGCTTGAATTTTTCGCCCCTTTCTCTGGCATTAATCCAGGGATCTTTTTCGCCCCAAATCATCATTAAAGGACATTTTAATTGTTCGAGTAATTGATCAACCTTTGCTCCTTCAGGTGTATTAAAAACCGCTGCAAAAACTTTGGCTGCACCAGGATCATCCGAGGGACGACGAATTTCATCAATTAATCTTTCTGTGACGGCATCCTGATTGACGTAGACTTTTTGGAGGGTTTTACGAATGGTCGATCGCCGTTTTGTATATTGAAAAATGAGGAGCGTGGAAACGGGGCTAAACAATACTTTACGGATGGCTTTTTGGATCGCAGTACGCTTTTTCTTGACCTGCTGAGTGAAGGGACCAGCACTATTGAGCAGGATCAAACCCCGCGCCGATTCAGGACGCTGGGCAGCGACACAGAGGGAAGCGTAACCCCCCAGTGAATTTCCGGCTAAGACCACGGGTTCACCGATCACTTGGCTAATGAAATCATGGATCTGATCCCGCCACAGACTGCCGCTATAAACCGTATCTGCCTTTGGCGATCGCCCAAAACCGAGCATATCGATCGCCCACACCGAAAAATCCTTTTGTAATTCCGTAATATTCTTACGCCAATGATCCGTCGAAGCCCCAAACCCATGCACCAGCAACAAAGGTGGTTTACCATTGCCCTCCCCCGCCTGGACATAGTGAATTTTGTATCCACGCCACAGCCAATATTGACCCACAGGATTTTCTAACGCCTGGTTCGACACAGCCACTACATTCATATAGACGTTTTTGTAAATAAATGTTAATTTTAGCCATTGTATCGCTTTCTCCGTAACCTTTCAGAGGAGTTGGCTCCCTCAAAGGCGAGGATGATTGTGTTATAACCGAATCGCAGTATGGATCGAAAGATTCACCAAGAATTTACCGTTCGAGACCAAGGCGATCGCCCAACACACATCGCCACGAATCTTAAGACATCCATAGACCCTGACATATTCACCAAACATTCCCCCAAGGAGGTTAATCATCATGTCCACAACCGTGATCAAAGAGAGTTCCACTGCCACGATCCGCAAACCAGCCCCCCGCTACCGCGTCCTGTTACATAACGACGATTTCAACTCCATGGAACATGTCGTCCAAACCTTGATTCAAACCGTCGCCGGACTCACCCAGCCCCAAGCGATCAACATTATGATGGAAGCCCACACCAACGGTCTTGCCCTCGTGATTACCTGTGTCCAAGAACATGCCGAATTCTATTGCGAAACCCTCCAAAGTCACGGTCTCAGCAGCACCATCGAACCCGACGACTAGAGACAAAACGCATCAGTACAACATGCAAAAA
>JBIKYI010000329.1:0-4188 GCA_044355355.1 Limnothrix sp.
GGAGTTGAATAAGGTGGTAGATTTAATTAATAATCGACCAAGAAAATCGCTTGACTATCGCACTCCGAGTGAAGTATTCTTGCTGTCATCATCAGAACCTGTTGCACTTCAGATTTGAATTGGCGAACTATTAAAATTAAACCATTAAAGTTTAGCGTGAGCACCATCACAGAACGGCGCATTATTACTATGTTTACAAAGACACATCGCCACCTTTTGCTTCTCCGCTAGGGTGAATTTTTGCGGCGTAAAATCAGTGCCTTTATGTTTACCATCACAGAAAGGTTGATTCGTGGAATTACCACAGGTACACCAATAATAATCCCCCGCTTCAAGTTCCATGACCATTGGTTTTGTATCCGCAATTGTCGGTTGAGACATGGTTTATTTCCCTTAGAAAGGTTATTGCAAGCATGGATGAATCAAGTCAATTTACTTCAATCAATTTGTTTGTTAAGGCACTTTAATTGGAGCGATTGAACTTGACTCTTTTATTTTAGATTGATTCTCCAGTAAAGACAATATATCATTTTAAAGACAAATTGTTTCTTTTTTGGCGACAATAAGCATGAATAAACTGGAAAGTATGTATGCCTTTGCCCAGGTGGTGGAAGAGGGCAGTTTTGCGGCGGCGGCAAGGAAAATGAATTTGGGGCGATCGGCTGTCAATAAAATGGTGATTGCCTTAGAAAATCAGTTAAAGGCGCAACTCCTACACCGCAGCACCCGTCGCGTCACCCCCACGCCAACGGGTATTGCCTTCTACGAAAAATGTGTGCAAATTTTGGCGGATATTGAGGAGGCGGAATTGTCTGTCGCTCAACTCCATGGGGAACCCAAGGGACTGCTACGTATCAATGCCCCCATGACTTTCGGTACGATGTGTCTCGCGCCATTGGTTGCGCAGTTTATGGCACAGTATCCCCAATTGCAGGTGCAACTCACCCTAGAGGATCGCTTTGTGGAGGCGATCGCCGAGGGTTATGACATCGTGGTGCGCATTGCAGAGCCAACAGAATCCGCCAGCTTAATTACCCAACCTTTATTTCAAACCAAACTGTTACTCTGTGCTTCCCCCGCATATCTTGCTAACAATGCCCCTTTAGATAGCCCCAAGGATTTGAAACACCATAATTGCCTGCTCTATGGCTACCTCAGTTCAGGGGGACAATGGCAACTCCTCAGCAAAGAAGAGGAAATTAACATCACCGTAAAAGGTACATTTTGCGCGAATAATGGCGAGGCTTTAGCAGAAGCTGCCGCACAACATTTAGGCGTTGCACTCCTGCCGGATTTTATCGTGACACCCTATTTGCAAGCGGGTCGTTTACAGATTGTGTTAGCAGATTATTGTTTACGTCATTTGAGCGTCTATATTCTCTATCCAGTCAATCGTCATCTCTCAACTAAGGTCAAACTGTTTAATGAATTTCTCATCGCCCAATTTGCCAAACCATAAATGCCCAAAACATGATCAAACATTAGCCGAGAAAGTTTTTGCAAAATAAATAGCTAAAGAGGGATCAATAAACTAAATTCGGCTTGATTACGCTTCTATTTCCTTCAATTCAGCAAATCGTAATTTCGCCGATCTTGCACGGGGATTACGCTCAATTTCGTCTTCTGTTGCCACAATGGGTTTTTTGGTGATGATTCGTAGTAAATCATGACCCCGAAAGGCATTTTTAACTAAGCGATCCTCCAAACTATGGAAACTAATAATGCCAATTCTTCCTGTCGGTTGCAACCATTGGGGGGCTTTTTCTAACAAATATTTCAGGGCATCTAATTCTCCATTAACTGCAATTCGTAGCGCTTGAAAAACACGGGTTGCTGGATGAATTTTTCCTTTTCTTGCCTTAGCTGGATAGCAATAAAAAACGATTTCCTCTAACTCTTTGGTGGTTGTTAAAGGACGTTTTTCAATAATTTTACTGGCAATTCTCCGAGAAAACCGTTCCTCTCCATACTCATAGAAAATATTCGCCAAAGTTTTTTCAGCATAGTGATTAATAATATCCGCTGCCGATAAGTCCTGCCGCTGATCCATACGCATATCCAGCGGTGCATCCATGCGAAAACTAAACCCGCGATCGCCCTGATCAAACTGCGCCGAACTGACACCGAGATCCGCAATAATCCCGTCAAATTTTTGCTGCATCGGTCGAAATTCCGCAAAATTACTCCGCACAATCGTCAGTCTATCCGCAAATTCCTTTAACCGCTCAGAAGCAGCGGCGATCGCCATCCCATCCCGATCAATCCCCGTCACCCGCACATCCGGCAAAGCCCGCAAAATTGTCTCCGTATGACCACCGCCCCCCAGCGTCACATCCAAATAATGCCCACCAGAACGCAAACCCAGCCCACCCACCAATTCATCCCGCAACACCGAAACATGCACAAACTCTTCAGCCATAACCCCCCACAAACCTCTCACAATTTATTTGCAACTTTCTCACACAATTCACAAAATAAAGAAAAAGTTCCCCCAACATAACCTCAGAGGAACCAACCATTGATATCTGAATATCTAGAACCTGATAATTGATGTCTGATATCTGATATCTGTTCACTGATACCTGAGCCTACATGCCCATAATTTCATAACCAGAATCAACATAAATAATCTGACCCGTAATCCCACTCGCCAGATCACTGCTCAAAAATGCCGCCGTATTCCCCACCTCAGTTTGAGTCACAGTACGACGTAAAGGCGCAGTTTCTTCCACATGGTGAATCATATCCAAAATGCCACCCACCGCCGAAGAAGCCAAAGTCCGAATCGGTCCCGCCGAAATACCATTCACCCGAATATTACTAGGACCCAGATCCGCCGCCAGATAACGCACACTCATCTCCAGCGCCGACTTTGCCACACCCATCACATTGTAATTAGGAATCACCTTCACACCACCGAGATAGGTCATCGTGATGATCGAACCGCCCTCTGTCATTACACCCTTCGCACCGCGAGCCAAACGAGTCAGAGAATAGGAACTAATGTCCAACGCCGTCTGAAAACCCGTGCGAGAAGTGTCACTAAAATCCCCAGTCAAATCCTCTCGGTTCGCAAAAGCCAAACAGTGAATTAGAATATCCAGCTTGCCCCAATCCTGCTTAATTGTGGCAAAAACCTGATCCACCTGTTCATCATCCTGCACATTACAAGGTAAAAATAATGTCGGATTAAGAGGTTCAACTAATTGACCAACCTTCTTTTCAAAACGACCCTTTTCGTCGGGTAAATAAGTCACACCAATGTTTGCACCTGCTTTATGGAGCTGCTGAGCGATGCCCCAGGCGATGGATTTATCGTTGGCAATCCCCGTGACGAGGGCATTCTTTCCAGTTAGATCAAGCATAAAAGTTCCCACTTTCCTTAATTCATTTCTAGCTAGCCGTGATCAGCTTCTCGCCGTGATGACCATCTAGCCAATCGCTACTTTACGACAAATCAGTGCAAATTCTTTGGAATGACGGAAGAAATCGACTGGAAATCCGTAAATATTTTTTGCAGTAAATTTGAAGCAAAAAGTACAAAATACTATGCCAATATAGGATTTAGTTAGAAGAATTCTTTAATATTGTTGAAAGCCTGAGAGTTTATACCTATCCTTGAATATAGCCGGGGATTTTTTAATTTGATTCTATGATCTATAACCCTGATACCAGTAGAAACGATTTTTTTGCGAACCAAGTTCCTGAATTACCAGTGACTCCCATCACGGATCTGGCTACTGCTTTCCGGCAATTCCATAGTGGCCCGTTCCCGCCTGTGGTGGAGAATTATGAGCGGGGTAAGACAATCTTTTTCCCTGGGGATCCGGCTGAACGGGTTTATTTTTTGCTTAAGGGTGCTGTGCGCTTGTCTCGTGTTTATGAGGCGGGTGAGGAGATTACGGTGGCGTTGCTCCGGGAGAATAGTGTATTTGGGGTTTTGTCGCTGTTGACGGGGCAGAAGTCTGATCGTTTTTACCATGCGGTGGCGTTCACTCCGGTGGAGTTGTTGTCTGCGCCGATTGAGCAGGTTCAGAAGGCGTTGCAGGAGCATCCTGAGTTGGCGATGTTGATGTTAAAGGGTTTGTCTTCGCGGATTTTGCAGACGGAGATGATGATCGAGACGCTGGCACACCGGGATATGGGTTCGCGTTTGGTGAGCTTTTTGTTGATTCTTTGTCGGGATTT
>JBIKYI010000331.1:0-4175 GCA_044355355.1 Limnothrix sp.
TGAATTGGCGCTTACTTACAACTTTAGACTAATCGTCTTGTGTTTAATCAAAGCTTGGTTAGATAAACTTATTGGAAAGCGTTTACTAAACCGATGGAATATGCTTCGCTGACACCAACATTTGTGACTTGATCGGCGATCGCCGCCTCAATAGTGGAGAATGAACCAGCAACAGGAGCGGTAAATGTGGTAGTTGTAACGGCTAAACCATCAAGAGAAGCAATTGCAAGATCAGGAGTCCCAGTGAAAGTAGGAGTCACGACAACGTCTTCTGCATAAGCACCATCTGGAAAGACAACTTCACCGGCGAGGGATTGCACGGAATTACCGTTGAGGGCAGTGTAGGTTGCCGCACCAGAAATAGAAGCTTGACCGGCTTGGGCAGGGGCAGCGAAGGCAGCGGCAATGCCAGCAAGAGCTAGGGCAGAAAAGAGTACTTTTTTCATTTTTATGGTTCCTTTGAAAATCAAAGTTTAATGAGTGGAAAAAGTTGTTCTAGAATTCTCTGTTTTAAATATTTTTTTTATAGTTACTTATGTAAAAAAAATATTTAATTTGTAGAAGTTTATATTCTAAAACTGACTTCTCTCACTTATACAAAGTGCCTTGATTGATAACAGGATTTTTGGGAAAGATTTCTATCTTTAGTTCATATTGACGAAGATCGAAAAGTGTATTGGATGGTTTAAAAGACGCTTGATTCCTATTTCTGGGCGAAAACTCTACAATGGAGGGGCATTGTTTCGTTGCTTTGTTCCCAGTATGAAGAATTATTACTCCTCCCCTGTTCGTCAAAAATCGGTTCGCCGTCCTGCTACTTCGAAGTGGCGCGTGGGTATGCTGGGTTTGTTGCTAGGGCAAGCGTTGTTGTGGGGGATGCCAACGATCGCCCAGACAGTGCCAAAGGAAGAAGGTATGACCTATGGGGAATTACTCGGCAAGGTCAAACGGGATCGGGTGGAGCATTTTGTGTTAGATCCTCAGACCAATACGGCGAAGGTACTCCTTAAGGGACAGAACCAGGATGAGGCGGAAACAGTGCCTTTGCTGCTCGATAATCAAGAATTACTGGCGGCGTTACGGGAACATAATGTCGATTTTGAGGTGGTTCCCTCCCAGGATAATGCGGTGGCGATCGCCCTGTTTACGAACCTGTTGCTGATCTTTGTGTTGGTGGGTGGCTTAACCATGATTATTCGTCGTACTGCGAATTCGCAAAATAATGCCATGAGTTTCGGGCGATCGCGGGCAAGATTCCAGATGGAAGCCGAAACGGGCGTGATGTTCGAAAATGTGGCAGGTGTAGAGGAAGCAAAAGAAGAACTCGCAGAAGTCGTCACCTTCCTCAAGGAACCCAACAAATTTACCGCGATCGGCGCAAAAATTCCCCGGGGTATGTTGCTCGTGGGGCCTCCCGGTACGGGTAAAACCCTCCTCGCCCGGGCGATCGCCGGAGAAGCAGGTGTACCATTCTTTAGCATTTCCGGTTCCGAATTTGTCGAAATGTTCGTCGGTGTCGGTGCTTCTCGAGTCCGTGACCTCTTCCGCAAAGCCCAGGAAAATGCCCCCTGTCTTGTGTTTATCGACGAAATTGATGCCGTTGGTCGTCAGCGTGGCGCAGGCATTGGCGGCGGCAACGACGAGCGCGAACAGACCCTAAACCAACTTCTCACGGAGATGGATGGCTTCGAACCCAATTCCGGTGTCATCGTCATCGCCGCAACCAACCGCCCTGATGTCCTCGACCAAGCCTTACTACGTCCCGGACGCTTTGATCGCCAAGTGATGGTGGATTACCCCGATTGCCAAGGTCGTCTGGAGATTCTCAATGTCCATGCCCGCGACAAAAAAGTGGCTGACAGCGTTGATCTCAATGTCATTGCCCGCCGTACCCCCGGTTTTTCCGGTGCAGATCTCGCTAACCTTTTAAATGAAGCCGCTATCTTTACCGCCCGTCGTCGTAAAGCCGCGATCACCATGGCAGAAATTAACGATGCCATTGATCGCGTCATTGCTGGCATGGAAGGTGTACCGATCGCCGACGGCAAGAAAAAACGCCTCATTGCCTACCATGAGGTGGGTCATGCCCTCATTGCGACCCTGAACCCAGACCATAAACCCCTGTCCAAAGTCACCCTCATTCCTAGAGGGCGTTCCGGTGGTTCCGCTTGGTATTTGCCCAACGAAGAACCCGGTCTCGAAAGCCGTAAACAGATCATCGCCGAAATCGAATCCGCGTTGGGAGGTCGAGCCGCAGAGGATGTGATTTTTGGGCGGGATGAAATTACCCAGGGGGCAAGTTCTGATATTCAGCGAGTCACTTATTTAGCCAGACAAATGGTGACCAAACTCGGTATGTCCGAACTGGGTCAATTTGCCCTAGAGGAAGATGGGGGACAGGTTTTTCTCCATAATGACTGGACAAACCAACGCCCGGAATATTCCGAAAAAATTGCTAGTTTAATCGATCAGCAAATTCGCAATATTGTTTTTGCCGCCTATGAACGGGTCAAGCAAATGGTGCGAGAACACCGTGATTTGTTGGATCGTTTGGTGGAACGGTTGATCGAGGAGGAGACGATTGATGGGGAGGAATTCCGTCGTCTGGTGGCAAAGGAGACCCAAACTCCGATTGACCTGAAAAAAACGGCTGATGTGGTTTAGGCTACTGCGATGAAAAGATTAGTTTTGGGGTTAATTCATGGTTATCGCGCCCTGATTTCGCCATTATTCCCCCCTGTGTGTCGTTTTCAGCCGACCTGTTCCCAGTATGCCCTCGAAGCGGTGGAACGTTTTGGGGTGTTGCGGGGGAGTTGGTTGGCGGTGCGCCGGATATTACGCTGTCATCCATTTTGTGAGGGGGGCTATGACCCGGTTCCTGGGGATGGCGATCGCCACCAGCATCACCATGCCGAATAATTTTTTGCATAGACTCGTTTATATTTTTATCTTTCCTCAGAACTATGACCCTGACCGCCACAAACCCTGATACCGACCACCAATGGCATTGGCAAGGTTTTGAAATTAACTACCGTTGCCATGGTAGACAGGGTGTTCCGGTGCTGATGATCCATGGCTTTGGGGCATCGGTCGGTCATTGGCGTAAAAATCTGCCTGTGATTGGGAAAGAATATCGTTGTTATGCGATTGACTTGCTGGGTTTTGGGCGATCGGCAAAGCCAGATCCCGACAGTGGCGCATACTATACCTTTGAAACTTGGTCAGCCCAAATTGCCGCTTTTTGTAAGGAAGTGATCGGGGAACCGACTTTTTTAGTTGCGAATTCCATTGGTTGCGTGGTGGCGATGCAAACGGCGGTGAATGAACCCGAATGGGTGCGGGGTGTCGTTTGCCTCAACTTTTCGCTGCGGTTATTTCACGAAAGAAATTTAGCGAAATCACCCATTTATCAGCGCTGGGGTGTGCCGATTTTTCAGAAAATTTTGACCCGTACTCCCCTGGGCAAACTCTTTTTTAAGCAGCTTGCCCAACCCAAAGCGCTCCGTAATGTACTCAGCCAAGCTTATTATGATCATGCCGCCATTACGGATGAATTACTGGAGATTCTCTTAAAACCAGCCAAAGATTCGGGGGCGGCGGCTGTCTTTTTGGCGTTTATTAGCTATTCCCAAGGGGCTTTGCCAGACGATTTGTTGCCCCAAATGCCCTGTCCGACGGTGGTAATGTGGGGGACGAAGGATCCCTGGGAGCCAATCGAATTAGGTCGTGCCATGGTGGCGCAATATCCCCAGATTGAATTTATCCCCCTGGCAGATGTGGGTCACTGTCCCCAGGATGAAGCACCGGATTTGGTGAATGGTCATTTGCTCGATTGGCTAAAAAAACAAACTGTTATGCTGTGATCGGGCGATCGCCTGTGCTTGTGTTGATTTGAGTGTGTTATTTGTTTGTGTTTTATTAAAGACCATTGAAAACAGAACACAATCAGCAAATAGGATGGCATGATATGTTGGAACAGATTAATTTTGTGCGCAAAATTGTTGGTCTTTAGGACGATATTAATAATTATTCAAGCAAGTTTTACAAAATAAAACGCCAATTCAAATCTGAAGTGCAACAGGTTCTGATGATGACAGCAAGAATACTTCACTCGGAGTGCGATAGTCAAGCGATTTTCTTGGTCGATTATTAATTAAATCTACCACCTTATTCAA
>JBIKYI010000544.1:0-2727 GCA_044355355.1 Limnothrix sp.
ACCCTCTTGATCCCGATAAACCGTCTCATAACTTTCCGCTTTCCCCGTTGCTGCCACACGATCCAACAATGCCCTAATCCGGTCTCCTGATTGCGGTGAAAATGACGGCAATGAGCGCCCAATCACATCTTCATCACTCAATGCAATTGGCTTTTTATTAATAAATGTAATCTCATGTTTGAGGTTGAGCATCATAATATAATCCGGCGAATTCATCGACAGAGTACGCCAACGTTCTTCACTCTTTTCCAACTCCCCCAAAGTGCGCCGACGTTCCGTAATATCCGTACAAATTCCCGCCATTACCTGGTGACCCTGCCAGGGGTGGAGTGCTAAACTACCCCGCTCATGGATCCAGCGCAATTCACCATCCGGCTTAAGAATGGGATACTCACAGGAATAGGATTTTCCCTGTTGATGATAGGTCTCTAAAATATTAAGATACTGCGTGCGATAATCTGGATGAATGGTTTCAATAAAATGGGTCGAAGAAGCATAAACTGCATCAGGCGATCGCCCCCACAAATTAACAAAACTAGGACTCACATAGAGAATCTTCTCCATGCCTAAAGTACTCATCCAAATCACATCTTCAATTGTCTTTGTGACCAACTCAAACTGTCTTTCTTGCTCAACAACAACCTGCTCAGCCTCCTTTACCGAAGTAATATCCCTTGCACTAATTAAGACCCCTGTAATATCGTCAGCCTCACCAATATAAGGACTATAAACAACATCATAAAATCGATGCCCAATCCCAGGAAAGTCATACCATCTTTGGTAACTGAGGGTTTCTCCATCCAGACACCGATCAAACTTTTCTTTCAAAAATGACTCAAAAAGTTCCTTACCAAATATCTCCGTCATCGAATGACCAATAATCTCTGTATGGTCTTTCTTTAAAACCCTGATATAGGAATTATTCACAAAGCGATAAATATAATTATGGTCTACAAGGGAAACAAGATCCTGGGTTGCAGAGACCATGCGCCAATATCGCTTTAGACTTCGTTCCGCTTCCCTCTGTTTCGTCGTGTCTAAACAAGTTCCAAATAAACGAGATGCTTTTCCATTCTTGTACTCAATTCTTGCATTTGTTTCAACAAAAATAACACTGCCATCTTGACAGACTAAACGATATTCCTTGGGAGGCAATACCTTTTGTTGTGCCTTAATGCCAGCATTAATCCAAGCGATAACTGACTCAGTATCCTTAGGATGATGAATTTTTTGATTAATAAAATCTATGTTGATTTTCGTATCTAAAGTATATTTCAAGAGTTTATATAAACCCTCAGACCAATACACAGAACCTGTTTCCATGTCCCAAGTAAAGTCCCCAATTCCAGAAATATATTGTGCTTGAATGAGTTTTTGTTGACTCTCAAGAATTTGCATTTGACTCATCAACAATTCACGCTCAAGAATATTACGCTTATTAATTTCCTCCTCTAATTCATTGGTTCGTTGTCTGACATGGAGTTCAAGATTTTCTAGGTTTTCTTTGAGGCTGATATTAACCCGCTGCATCTCCTCCCGATAGTAGTTATTTTCGAGGATTGTGGCTGTGATATTGAGAAAATTAAGTAAGTATGGGCGATAAATTTCAAAGGCAGCAAGATCATTAATAACAACAATTAAATAGCCATATACTCGATTGGTCGTTGCAATACAAAATTTTTGCGTGTCTGCTAAAGATGCTTCCTGTAAAGGGCAAACTGGTAATGGTTCATCAGGACTTAGCTCAAGAAAATCTGGCTTCTGACAAGATTGACATTCTAATTTTCCATCTGGAAACAGGGCATTCTGCAAACAGACAACGACAGTTTTAATGCCGGGAATTGTATTTAATGCAGGTCGTAAAAAACGGGCGATCGCCTGATTATTAGGAAAAACATCTAAAAGAGTTGGAATGAGGGAAAGACGACTAAGAATTTCGGGAAAGGGAATTGAATTATTCATCTTGATTAAAAAACAACTATCCAGGATTATGTCGAGCTAAATATTCCTGTACTGGTAGATAATAAGGGTTATGTATAACTTGACCTCTAACCAACATCATTGGGTGAACTTGCACAATATCAAATAGTAGTTCTGGGTCAAATTTATTGGCATCATATTGACAGATGGCAATCCAATTTTTTTGCTCGATTAACGGGTTGAGACGTGCTTCATATTCCACAAGATTTTCCACCCCCTTAATATTTGGCGACAAAGCCCAGGTCATTTCACCTGTGATTCGTAAACAGGCTCCGGTTTGACAGCACTTGTGCTCTAACTGCTCAAATTCCAAGAACATTTTTTCCATGTCAAAAATATTATCTGGACAATAAACATTTTTGGCAATTTGATAATTAATGTGATCCTGATTATCTGCCTCAAGTTCTGGAGAAATACCAAGTTCATGTAGGTAATTATTGAGTAGATTTGTCGATTCTAAATCAGCGAAATAGACAATGCCATCATGGGACTGAAGACCTGTATTAATGAAACTAGAAATGTTTTTATAGCGTTCTTCTTCATCGCGATAGATGTAGCATAAATGAAGTCCGCTCGGAAATTTTTCATGGGTAAACCCAAGATCTATAGAATGTGATCGATTCGGATGAGCTTTGTTCATAATGCCTCTTAGACTTCAGTGAATGAATCAGTGAGTCCTGTGTTTAATAGTTGCGTTCAATGTATTTGACGACAGATCATCAAACTTGATGGCAAAGGCTATATTTT
>JBIKYI010000033.1:0-11412 GCA_044355355.1 Limnothrix sp.
AATTGTTAGTTAAAATTTTTATTGGAACTTTTGCTCTAGAATTTCGATCTAAAATTGCTCTAAAATTTTTATTGATATCTGTTTATCTGTAAATGAGCTGATGAATTAAGTTAAAAATTAATCTGTGAAAATCAATCTGTAAAATGATATGTGAAATAATATGTAAACAGTTAATATATAGATTGGCATCCTGAAAGTTTGCTGAAAAGTATGTCATTAATTATGTTGTTTGTTCTATAAAAATCACATAATAATCAACAGTCACTGCTAAATTTACTTAATACACCGTCAAGCCATACAATATTTCATATCAAGGTTGAATATTGAGATGCAGCACCCTTTGACTTAATTATATCGTGATGATTCTCTTGCCTCGCTCTTCTTGGAAGAAGGGTTGTAAAATGAGGGAAAATCAGGGTGCATATTTACGTATTTTAGTATTAATTCATCAAAGTCAATATATCTTCATTAATGCTTGGGTGACTTAAGGCTTGTGCTATCCCGTCAATTTAATGTCGCTATTTAAGGATGGAAGATCTTTGAAGAGCAAATCTCAACATCAAGTCAGTGTCTAGAAAATATCTGTTGAGTATTTGTTGGGTTTAGCTGTAAAAAATTGGTATTAAGCAACATTAATGGGAGGTTCGTCAGGGGCATAAACTTTCTATGATGGAGGCAGGATTACATCAGGATTAACCGGATTAAATTTAAGATCCACTGAGATCCACGCCCGTAGGGTGAACCTATTGTCAGGAGTGTTTGAGCAGGATGTCTGTTAAAACTTTCAAAATTAATGATCAAGATTTGGCGATCGCCACAGGCTCGACCATCCTAGATGCCGCGAAGGAAGTGGGGATACATATTCCTACCCTTTGCCATTTAGAGGGGGTCTCCGATGTGGCTGCTTGTCGCTTGTGTTTAGTCGAAATTAAGGGCATGGATAAATTGTTACCTGCCTGTGTCACCGAGGTTTGGGAAGGAATGGAGGTGTATACCCATTCACCGAAACTGGATAGATATCGACAAATGACGGTGGAATTATTGTTTGCGGAGGGGAATCATATTTGTGCCGTTTGTGTAGCAAATGGAAACTGTGAATTGCAGGATATGGCGGTGGAAGTGGGCATGGATCATTCCCGTTTCAACTATCAGAATCCCCAGCGAGAAGTGGATGTTTCCCATGGGCAATTTGGGATTGATCATAATCGCTGTATCCTTTGCACTCGCTGTGTTCGGGTTTGTGATGAGATTGAAGGTGCTCATGTTTGGGATGTGGCGAATCGGGGCGGAAAATCGAAGATTATCTCTGGTTTAAATCAGCCCTGGGGTACGGTGGATGCTTGCACGAGTTGCGGGAAATGTGTGGATGCTTGTCCCACGGGCGCAATTTTTAATAAGGGTTCTGTTGTCGGTAGTAAGGAAGGCGATCGCCAAAAACTCGAATTTTTAATCACTGCCCGCACAAAAGGGGAATGGACAAGATAATGCCAGAAATAACGCCAAAAATTAGATTTGCCACCATTTGGTTAGCCGGATGTTCCGGTTGTCACATGTCCTTCTTAGACCTGGACGAATTTTTAATTGACCTCGCCCAACATGTCGATGTGGTCTTTAGCCCCGTCGCCTCCGATGTGAAGGAATACCCCGAAAATGTGGATGTTTGTCTAATCGAGGGAGCCGTCGCCAATGAAGAAAATCGAGAGCTATTGGAAACCGTCCGCGCCAACACCAAAATGCTGATTGCCTTTGGGGATTGCGCCGTCACCACCAATGTCACGGGCATTCGGAACCAAAAGGGTGATGCCAATGTGGTCTTGCAACGGGGCTATGGTGAACTGTCCGAGGAACATCAATTTCCCCAGCAAATTTCCGGAGGAATTCTACCGCCCCTGTTACCGAAGGTTTTGCCCATTGATAAAGTCGTCAACATCGATCTTTATTTGCCCGGTTGTCCCCCCGATGCTGCCCGTATCAAGGCGGCGATCGCCCCATTACTCGAAGGCAAACTCCCCGAAATGAAAGGGCGAGAAATGATTAAATTCGGTTAGGACAAGATATCCCATGCTCACCGCCGCCGACATCATGAATCCCAACGTAGTCACCATCAAAGGTCTCGCGACGATCGCCCAGGCAACCCAAGCCATGCGGCAACACCAGATCCGCCACCTCATCGTCGAGCGCAACCATCCCCATGACGCTTACGGCATCCTGACTGCCACCGATATCGTGAGCCAAGTGATCGCCTATGGACGCGACCCCAAGACCATCCGGGTCTACGAAATCATGACCAAACCCTGCATTTCCGTGAACCCAGATCTCGCCGTTGAATATGTTGCCCGTCTATTCAGCCAGAGTGGGACTCTCCATAGTGCCCCCGTCATCAAAGACACATTACTCGGCATCATTAGCATCGAGGATTTAATCACCAAAAGTGATTTTTTAGAACAACCCAAAGCCGTCTTTTTTGCTAATAAAATGCAAATTGCTGTCCAACAAGCCCGTGCGATTTGTGAGGAAAAAGGACATGATGCCACCGAATGCATCGAAGCCTGGGCGATCGTCGGTAAACTAGAAGCAGAAACGGCTTATCAACAATCCACAAAAATTGAAAAGACAGCCCTTGAAGTTTATCTAGAGGAAAATCCCCAAGCCGTTGATCCTTCAATCATTGAAAATTGGTGTAGTGGCTAAATACTTTGAGTGAGTTTAGTTAGTATTTAATGAAGATTAAACTTCAAACCATTCAAAAGGTGAAATTTTCATTCAAATTTTCCATGTAACTTCTTATTCAATTGCCCAAATTTTTCTAATTTTCTAATTGCTAAATTATTGATTTGTAGCATCGGAGCCATATATGTCTAAAACTATCATTATTGATCCCGTCACCAGAATCGAAGGACATGCCAAAATTTCCATTTATCTCGATGACCAAGGGGAAGTGAGTGAAGCGAGATTTCATGTGGGTGAATTCCGTGGCTTCGAGAAATTTTGTGAGGGTCGCCCCTTCTGGGAAATGCCTGCCCTAACCTCCCGTATCTGTGGCATTTGTCCCGTTAGTCACCTCATTGCCTCCTCCAAAACAGGCGATCAACTCTTGGCGGTACAGATTCCCCCAGGAGCAGAAAAATTGCGACGGATGATCAATCTTGCCCAGATTACCCAATCCCATGCCCTCAGTTTCTTTCACCTCAGTAGCCCCGATTTAATCTTTGGTTGGGATGGCGATCCGAAAACCCGTAATGTGTTTGGTTTAATTGCTGCTGATCCCGATCTCGCCCGTGGGGGGATTCGCCTGAGAAAATTTGGGCAGGACATTATTAAAATTCTTGGTGGACAAAAAGTTCACCCTGCCTGGTCAATTCCTGGTGGCGTGCGATCGCCCCTCACTGTTGAAGGACAAACCTATATTAAAGAGGGGTTACCCGAAGCGAAAAATACTGTGCTCAATGCCCTTACTTTATTCAAAAAAATTCTCGACAGCCATCAGGAAGAAACCGCAATTTTTGGTAATTTCCCTAGTTTATATCTCGGCTTAGTGAGTGAGTCAGGCGCTTGGGAACATTATGCTGGCAATCTGCGCATGATCGACAGTAAAGGGAATGTGGTGGGCGATCGCCTAAATCCGAATAATTACCGCGAATTTTTAGGGGAAAAACTCCAAGAAGATTCCTACCTAAAGTCTCCTTATTACAAACTCTTTGGCGAGACCGGAGTTTATCGCGTCGGACCATTGGCACGGCTCAATATTTGTGAATATATGGGCACAGAACTTGCCGACCAAGAACTCCGTGAATATCGTCAACGCCACGGCAGAATTGTGCAATCATCCTTCCTCTATCACCACGCAAGATTAATCGAAATCCTCACCTCCCTAGAGCATATCGAAGCCATGATCGACGATCCCGATCTCTTTGAAAGCCGTCTCCAGGCAGAAGCTGGTGTGAATCAATTGGAAGCTGTCGGTATTAGTGAAGCGCCCAGAGGCACACTCTTTCACCATTACCAAGTCGATGAAAATGGTTTATTGAAAAAGATTAATTTGGTCATTGCCACAGGTCAAAATAACTTTGCCATTAACCGCACCGTTACCCAAATTGCCCAACATTATATCCATGGTGAAGATGTCAAAGAAGGTATTTTAAATCGTGTGGAGGCTGGGGTGAGAAATTACGATCCTTGCCTCAGTTGTTCGACCCATGCCGCCGGACAAATGCCCATGGTTTTGAGTTTAATTGCCCCAGATGGCAAGGTCATTAAAGAAATTCGTCGCGATATTTGATCGAATTGGATTGACGAATATCCAGAAAATTTATAGTCATTCCAAATAAAAAATAAGACACTGTTTTTCGAAAATTCCTCTTAATAACGGGGATTTAGGAGGGGTTAGGGGTTGGTTCTCCGCAAGTTGCGCAACTGATCGAACCTCTTCCGACTTCGCCACCTTCCCCAAGGAAGGAAAACTGTCTCACAAGTATTTGGATCAACTATAATTTTAAAAAACAGGGATTTAACTGGTATTTAAAAAATATTTGGAATGACGAGGATTAGGATTTTTTGCTATTAACCGGATAGGATACAAAAAGGTTGATAATTAGGCAGGCAATGCCGAAGTTAATACAGGTGTCGGCAATATTAAATACAGGAAAACGAATGAGGCGGAAATCGAGGAAATCGACGACATAGCCAAACAAAAATCGATCCACGCCATTCCCCATTGCACCAGAGAGGATAAAACCATAACCGAGTTGTTCCCAAATATTTAGGCGATCGCCAAACCAAGCCAATGCCATCAATGCCACACTCACTCCCAGGGAAAGCCAACGGAGCCAATGTACACCATTAGTAAAAATACTAAATGCAGCTCCAGTATTTTGGACATAGGTAAAGTGAAATACACCGTCCCAAAGATGAAAACTATCCCCCACTTCTGGCAAGGTCTTGAGGACAATTGTTTTAGTGAGTTGGTCAAGAATTAGTCCAGCGAGGGCAATGAGCCAAAACCAACGGTTTTTGAGTAAATCGGTACGCAGATCCATAAATTATGAGATGATTGTGAGCCTAATTTAAGCCTAAAGATATTAGTAAAAAGGTGAATAAACTATGATTAAGCGCTATTAATAACTGCAATTAATAAAACAAAATGCGCCGCAAAGAGTAGGCAAGCAACGCGACACCACAAACGAGGGCCAACTGACCCACAAAGGGGCCAAAAGTATATAGGGCGATCGCCGCGCCGAGGGTTAAACCATCTAAGGATAATTTATTCAGCAGCGCCATGGCAGTCAAATAAAGAATGCCACAAAGATGTACCACTAACAGACCACAGAAGGCACTAAAAGCCAGGGACTCTAGGGTTAGCACATATTTAAACGCCAACCAACCACAAACCCCTGCCGCCGGGATAAAACCCAAAATATAACCAAAAGTGGGTTCCATCACATAGGCTAACTTGCCTCCCTGGGAAAACACAGGCAACCAAAATAAGCCAATAAAAATATAGGCAATTTGGGAAAGAATCCCGGCATTTCTACCACCTAAACAGCCTGTTAACAGGACTGCGGCTACCTGACAATAGACCCCCAGGGAACCCGTCGCAATGCCCCTTTCCGACCAAGTCCAGGGGGGATTGGTCGTGACATGGGCTTCAATAAAAGTCCCCCCAATGGTCAACAATACACCGATTAACGCCCACAAAAATTGATTGGGAGCGGAGACGCTGGTTGTCTTGGGGGGAGATGGTTTCAGGGGGGTTCGCGAGGATGATTTCAAGAAATTACGTTAAATAATTAAGCGCGAGGGTTAAACACGAACATACTCGCCAGGAATAGGGGCTTCACCACCCTGTAGACCCAGAGATTCGAGCATCGCCTGATCCTGCTCCGGAGGCTGCCCCATCGTGGTGAGGTAGTGACCAATGAGCATGGCATTTACGCCCGCCTTGAGACCTAGGTGCTGGAGTTCACCCATGACGGCTTCTCTGCCGCCAGCATAACGAATAATTTGCTCAGGTAGGATAAATCGGAAAATTGCCATGCATTTCAGGGCATCATACACATCCAAACGTTCGCGATCGCCGAGGGGGGTTCCTTCACGGGGGTTGAGTAGGTTAAGGGGAACTGATTCAACCTCCAGATCCCGCAATGCCAAGGCGAGATCTAGGCGATCGCCCCAACTTTCACCCAAGCCCATAATGCCACCACTACAAGCCTGAATCCCTGCCGCCTTCAGATTTTTGATCGTTTGGACCCGATCCTGCCAACTGTGGGTGGTGACAATCTCCGGGAAGAAATTCTCAGAAGCCTCTAGGTTGTGGTTATAGCGAGTTACCCCAGCTTCACTCAACTGTTGAGCCTGTTCCGACGTAACTTCACCGAGGGCACAACAGGGCTTAATGGAGGTTTCCGCCTGAATCCGACGCACGGTTTCAAGAATTTGCTCAAACTCATCAGATTTGGGGCTGTTGTACTTGATGCCACGACCCTGGCTCACGAGACAAAAACGCTTTGCCCCAGCCGCTTCCGCCGCCTTTGCCTGTTCAATAATCTCCTCAGCCGTTTTGAGACTATAAACCGGAGAATCAACACCAGGATGGTGGGCAGATTGGGAGCAAAAACCGCAGTTTTCCGAACAACTACCGGATTTCACATTGACGATGCTACAGAGATCAACGGTATTGCCACAGCATTCATGGCGGATTTGATCAGCAGCAGCACAGAGTTCAAGAATATTTGCTTCGCCAGTAATTTCGGTTAAACGGAGGGCTTCGGAACGGGTGAGGCGTTTTCCGGCAATTACCTGGTGAGCGAGGTCATGGAGCCAGGCGGAGAGGGCGTGACCATTGGGAATACTGTGAGCTTTTTGAGGCTGTTGTTGGGCGGACTTGATCGGTACTTGAACCACTTTGACCTTCTTGCTATTTCACTAAAAGTATTCCAAATTTTATCATTCACCTTTCCCTGACTTAATGGCAAGGTTGATTTCTGTTACATCATGCTAGGGAGATTGAGACCGAGGGCAAAGGGTTAATTGTTGCTTTTTTGGGGGGAGATGGGTTAGCTTCTATGGGGCTAATTTGCGGGTCTGATGAGGAAATCGTCAATATGTTGAATGGACAAACGGCTTTAATTACAGGGGGCGCAAAACGCATCGGGGCGGCGATCGCCCGGAGTTTAGCCCAAGAAGGGGTTAACCTATTTTTGCATTACCGTTCGTCCAAAGCAGAAGTGACAGCCTTAGCCGCTGACCTAGCGCAATATGGCATTACCGTTGATTTAGTCCAAGCCGATTTATTAGACCGTGATAGCGTCGATGGGATGATCAGCACCGTTAAAAATAAAGTTGAACAGCTCGATATTTTGATTAACAATGCGTCGATGTTCAATAAAGAGAAGCTATTTGAATTAAGCCCCCAAAACCTGTGGGATAACATTCAAGTCCATGCCCTCCATCCCTTTGTTTTAACCCAAGCTTTTTTTTCCAAAGAATCAACCGGGGGAAACGTCATTAATTTCCTAGACACCCGGATCTATGGCTATGATTTCGAGCATGTGCCCTATCATTTGAGCAAAAAAATGCTGCATAGTTTCACGAAAATGTTAGCATTTGAACTTGCCCCAAATGTCCGCGTTAATGCGATCGCCCCAGGGCCTGTTTTGCCCCCAGTTAATGGGGATGCAGAACGGGTAAAAGCAGTTACAGCTAAGACTCCCCTAAAGCGATTTGGCAATCCTGAAAATGTGACGCAGACGGTGCTTTTTTACCTTAAAAATGACTTTATTACAGGTCAAGTAATTTGTGTTGATGGTGGTTTCCACTTAGGAGAAAATTTTTATGTCTGAAGCAATCTCTAAAACATTTGATAAACTCGATAAAATCTTTATTCGCGATCTTTCATTGCGCTGTATTATCGGCATTTTTCCGGAAGAGCGGGAGAAAAAACAAGATGTTTTAATTAACGTTATTATGGGCGCAGATTTGCGTAAAGCAGGACAAACAGATGATATTAACGACACTGTAGATTATAAGCGGATCACCAAGGCAATTTTGGCAGCTATTGAGCCTTCTAGCTATGGTTTAATCGAAAAAATGGCACAAGTCATCGCGGATATTTGCTTCACAGATCCACTGGTACAAGTGATAGAAGTCACGGTCGATAAACCCGGTGCATTGAGATTTGCCAAAGCTTCAGCCGTTAGCATTTATCGTGAACGTCAAGAATAAATATCAAACGAAATATCAGATCAATATTCTCAATATTCATTTCAATAAATATCAATCACTATGGGACTCAATCGCGTCTATCTTAGCGTTGCATCCAATATTCAACCGGAAGTGAATATTTATGCCGCGATGGAACGGTTACAAACAAGCTGTAACTTATTAGCTATTTCACGCTGTTTCGTGACGGACGCGATCCCCGCACCGGGTCAAGAAGCGACTAAAGATTTGCCCTATTTTATTAATTGTGTGGCACTCGTTGAAACTGCCTATGATGCAAAAAGTTTAAAGTTTGATGTGTTGCGATCGCTGGAAAGTGAGTTAGGCAGAATCCGCACGGCGGATAAGTATGCAGCCCGCACCATTGATCTTGATATCTTGTTGTTTAATGATGAGATTCTTCAGGAAGAGAACCTAGAAATTCCCGATCCAGATATTCTCAAGCGTTGGTTTTTAGCCCAGGGCATTGTCGATATTAATCCTGATCTGATTGTGCCTAATACTCAGGTCGCTTTACAGGATTATCTCGTTTCTCTGTTAGAAAAATTTGCTGCCAGTAAGCAAACCTTTACAGAAGATCAAGAACTACGGAAAAAAATCCAGGCGATCGCTGCCTAAATTAATCCTCTATTCCTCAGCAGCAGCAAACTTTTGAAAAATTTCTGTACAAGCTAAACCCTGCTTTACCCATATTTCCGCCTGTTCAATTTGAGGGGCTAAACCAACGAGAAAATAAGCACTGCGATCAGGTTCGGCGATCGCCTCCTCCTGATTTTTCGGCAGATCCACTGCACAGACACGAATACTTTTACCAGCCCAACGGGAAAACCAAGCAGCAATAAAACCCGCTTCCAGGTGATAGGAAGGACTTTGATTTTCCTTAAGACCAATCTCCGTTCCAATTTGCAAAATAGAATGATCCATTTGCACTTTGATCAGCCCTAATTGACGTTGGGAAAAATCTAAATTGATATGACCCAAACCGTGGGTTTCCCAAATTTGACGCATCATTACCAAAAATTCTAAGGCATTCATTTGGGGAATTGCCCGTTGATAATATTGCTCAACTTCAAGCTTGAGGCGATCGTAAAATGCGCCCCCCCACCAAAAACCAAAAGTATATAAAGCAAAGGGCGTTGCTTCTCCTGCCTCTTCCCTTAAAGCCTTATGTACACTACGCAATAATGCTTCCGGAACTGCTAATAAACGATTGCCTTGACGCGTTGCCAATAGACCTGTTTTAGGATGCGATTTAATATAGGTTCTAGGTGCAAAATAGTTGCCCGGTATATTACCTGGTATAGAAGTCAAAGTCATTGTTTATTTACTCAAATATTGATGGGCAATGCGGAGGTAAGGCATAATCAAATTGGCATTATGTTCGGGTAATTCTGCACGGACAACATCCTGCAAAATTTGATAAATATGTACATTAAATCTTTGATTTTTCAAAGCACGCATAATATTTTGCATCCAGTATAAAAAACGATCCTTCAGCAAAGTTTCATCCTGTAATAACATTGCCATCGCGCAGTTTCTCAGCACGGAAGTAAGATCACTTTGACATTTTTTAAACACTGAATCAGGAGCTGTCAACAATAAATTTGCATTTTCCTGCTGGAATCGTTCCAATGTTTTTTCTACTATGATTGCTTCTTTATCTTGGATGAGTCCATAGGTATTACGGCGATCGCCCCAGGATTCAAAAGCCCGATCTAAAACTTCGAGATCCTCCGGATCTACATAGGATCCATCAGAACGCTCAATAACCGTTTCAAGTAATGTAATCATCTTCCCTCCTTAAGAATATACAGAATGTAACCGTCTAAATATTTTATGTTGTCTTTAGTGTTATTTGACTTGAACTTTAAATGATCAACATTCAAACTATTAGTTTCAAACTATTCTTAATTCAATTAAGATCTTAACTGAATTTAGTTTGTGTTCAAAGCGTTTTGTCTAAGACGATTGACTAATACTTCCTATTTTTTCATAAAAGCGACTTTTATTTGACAAATCAATCAAAAACCTTAATAAATAGCCTAATCTAATTAACTCTAATTTACAAAAATGAAAAGTTATTCTAATAGATAATTATTTTTCAAGTCATATCTCTGTCGCCTCTAAAAGATCATCTAACAAATCATAATCATCAGGATCAACTTCCAAGAGGGTCTGACCCTGTTCTTCCCATCGTAACAGAGCTAAAAGCTCCACATTTTTCATATTTTCAATATCGCCAATTGACCGTAAACCACGCAGAAAAAAGTCACTTGATTCAGCCTCTGGCTCAATCGGTTGATCCATTTTTTGAGGTGGTGACAATTCAAGTTTGACAAACTCGACTTGAGCCGGTTGATCAAAACTAATGACTCTAATGACACCTGCTGGAATCACATCAGATCTAGAGGTAGAAATTTCTTGTAACCCATGATTTTCCCAACCTAAACCTTGCAAACAATCTTCACGGGAGAAGCTTCCACATGTCTCAAGATCCTCTAAGCCCTGTAGAAAAAATGGTTGCTCTTTTAAGACTCCCAATACTTTATTGTCAGCTAATTGGTTGACTGGTTTTAATGATTTAATTTCTATGGGTTTATCTGAACTAACACTTTCTCTCCCAGAGGATTTTTCCCCAGAAAATTGTCCAAATAAATGAACAAATGTAGGAAACCACCTCTTCAGAAAACTTGTTTTTTCTTTCTGCATATTTTGCATCATTAATCACCTATTTAGCGAGCAACATTGTCGAGTTCTGCTTCACTATTAATTTCTTGAAAGCGTTGTTCAATATCCTTGGCTGTTGCTCCTGATGTCAACCAAAATTCTGCGGCTTTGACCCGTTTTTCAGAACCAATTAAGAAGCGACAAAAATCATTGCCCATGGAATAGCATTGAATTTCTGTGCTACTTAGTGCCCGTTCAAAAAACACAGAAAAGAAACCAGAAAATAAACCCGCGTAGAGGAAACATACTGGTTTACCTACGTCCCCTAGGGTTTTTGCCACAGCAGAATCGTATAAGTCAACGAATAAAAACCCTTCTTTGATGGAAGATAAATCAACGTTCCATTTACCCCAACCTTGTGCTGTGAGGGGCCACCACCATGTTTCAAAGGCAAATCTTAGGGCTGATTCTTTAAAATGAAACCCATACTGTTCTTGGAACCAATCTTTAAATTGTTCGGCATCTTCT
>JBIKYI010000259.1:0-4950 GCA_044355355.1 Limnothrix sp.
CATGTTGGTGGCACAATCCCCAGATTTATTGTTGGTGGATGAGCCAGTGGCAGGTTTAACGGATGAGGAAACGGAAAATGTCGGTAATTTACTGCTTGCCCTCGCAGAAAGTCATTCATTGATCGTCATTGAGCATGACATGGAATTTGTGCGACAAATTGCGCGGCAGGTGACGGTGTTGCACCAGGGTTCTGTGCTCTGTGAAGGCAATATGACGGAAATTCAAAATGATCCGAAGGTGATTGAGGTGTACCTGGGTGAAGCACCAACGGTCACGCCGGAGCAGATGAATTTGATTCGCTTGGCGGCGAGTATGGCTTGGGCGGATGGTAATTTTGCGCCGGAACAAAAACAGGTCATCCTCACCCGTTTGAGTGAACAGTTTACGAATGATAGTCAACATCAGGCGGAGTTACGGGAGGAACTGGAGAATTATTTAGGGGCGGATACTCCGTTTTTGGAGCAGTTGGTGGAACCGTTGCAGACGACGGAACAGAAGGAAATTGCTTTACGGCTCAGTTATGAGATTATTCGCTCGAATGGGGTGAATGTGATGGAGGCAATGGTGTATCAGCATTTGTTGGATTTATTGGCTTTGCCGCAAGCTACGGTGCAGGCGATCGAGGCGGAGATTAATGAGATGTATGCCAATTAGATCGCTAAATTGGGCGGCAGATCAGAAGATATGGGTGTGTGGGATATTTGAGTTTTGAAATGGTAGGGGTTATTGGCAGATGGCTTTTGGCTTGGCTGATAACCTCTCAATGTTTTTTTGTTGTTTGGGTAAGCATCTTTTTGCTTGGCATGATTTCTAGAATGACTGGAATTATCTGTGGTTGATCTTTGGTCAGGCTGACATTTTGCTGTTTTTTTGTACACAATAGCCCTAGGTTCTCCAGCACATTTTGCCTAGTGTCTATGACTGTCAAAAACCGGATTCTCATTTTGTTTGCCCATCCTGCTCTCCATCGATCGCGGGTGAATAGTGGGCTACTGGAGGCGATCGCCGATCTAGAGGGGGTAATGGTGCATGATTTATATGAGGAATATCCGGATCTACATATCAATGTCCCCCGTGAGCAACGGTTGCTGGTGGAGCATGACATTATCGTTTGGCAACATCCGTTTTTTTGGTACAGTAGCCCCGCCATTCTCAAAAAATGGCAGGATCTTGTCCTGGAGTATGGCTTTGCCTATGGTCATGAGGGGAAAGCGCTCCATGGCAAAAAGTGTTTGTCGGTGATCTCCACGGGGGGCACGAAAGAAGCCTATGGTCGTGAGGGAATGAATTATTTTTCGATGCGGGAATTACTCGCTCCCTTTGAGCAGACGGCAAGGCTTTGTGGGATGCAATATTTGCCGCCGTTTGTGATCCATGGGGCAGTGGGCGATCGCCAGAACCTCGCCACCCAGATTGCCCATTACCCCGAAATCCTCACTGCCCTGGTAGAGAACCGCATTCAATGGAAGCAACTTCCTCAGCTTGAGTACATTAACGCAGAGATCAGCAAAGTGATTACCCCAGTGGAGAATTCATCCTATGCAAAGTGAAGGCTTATTATTTCAGGCATTTATCTATCTCCTCGCGGCGGTGTTTTCCGTCCCCCTCGCTAAACGTCTAGGTTTAGGCTCAGTGTTAGGTTACCTGATTGCTGGGGTTGTGATTGGTCCCTTTGGTCTGAGACTGGTCAGTCAACAGCAGGATGTGATGCACTTCGCCGAGTTTGGGGTGGTAATGATGCTCTTTCTGATTGGTTTGGAATTGCAACCCTCCTTGCTCTGGCACATGCGGGGACCCATTCTCGGCTTGGGTGGCTTACAGGTGGGGGTAACCACGGCGGCCATTATGGGGATTGCGTTATTGCTGGGACAATCCTGGCAAGCCAGTTTGGCGATCGCCATGACCTTGGCATTATCTTCCACGGCGATCGTGCTACAAACCCTCAACGAAAAAGGCTTAATGCGTACAGAAGCCGGGAAAGCATGTTTTTCCGTGCTGCTATTTCAGGACATTGCCGTCATTCCCATGTTGGCACTGATGCCATTGCTAGAAAATCCTAGTTATAAATCCGTCGCCTCCTTATTTGCTTCGAGCGATCTCCTCGCCGTTGCCGCAGGGGAAGCCACCAATGCCCGTCCCGGTTGGCAACAAACCCTCCTCGTGATGGGAGCCGTGGGCGGCATTATCGTTGCGGGTCGCTTTTTGATGCGTCCAGTCTTCCGTTTTATCGCCGATACCCGTCTGCGAGAAATCTTCACCGCTACAGCCCTCCTCCTCGTAATTGGCATTGCTTTGGTGATGCAAGCGGTCGGTTTATCCCCTGCCCTCGGCACATTTGTGGCAGGAGTCGTCCTCGCTGACAATGAATATCGCCACGAACTAGAAACCAATGTGGAACCCTTTAAAGGTTTGCTCTTGGGGCTATTTTTTATCACCGTTGGCGCGAGTATCAATTTTTCCCTGCTGTTCAATCAACCCCTGTTGATCTTGGGTTTGGTGTTGGGGTTAATGGCGCTTAAAAGTATTGTCTTGTTCATCTTGGGTCACTTTTTCCGGCAACCCCTCAGTGAAAATTTTCTGTTCTCAGCAGCCTTAGCCCAAGGGGGCGAATTCTGTTTTGTTCTCTTCTCCTTCGCCCAACAAAGCCATGTGTTAGAACCCACTTTGGTTTCCTCGATGACCGTGGTGGTTGCCCTCTCCATGGGCTTGACACCCCTGCTGATTATCCTCAATGAGCGTCTCATTCAACCCCGGTTTAAGGCGATCGCCCCCCAACCCAAACCCGACAAAATCGACGATGGCGAAACCCCAGTGATCATCGCTGGCTTCGGGCGTTTTGGTCAAGTGGTCGGGCGTTTACTCATCGCCAACGGTTTTTCCACCACCATCCTAGACAGCGATCCCGTCCACATCGAGATGCTGCGCAAATTCGGGCATAAGGTCTTCTATGGCGATCCCACCAGAATGGATTTATTACATTCCGCCGGAGCAGAACAGGCAAAATTACTGGTGATTGCCATTGATGATGTCGAAAAATCCCTACGCATGGTGGATCTCGTCAAAAAAGAATTTCCCCACCTCAAACTCCTCGTCAGGGCAGTCGATCGCCGCCATGCCTACCAACTCATCCACCGCAAAGTTGATGTGATCGAACGCGAAACCTTTGAATCTGCCCTACACATGGGTATTGAAGCCCTCAAACTCCTTGGTTTTCGCGCCTACCGTGCCCATCACGATGCCCAAGTTTTCCGTAGCCATGACCTCGAAGCCCTCTACGAAATGGCAGAAATCCATGAAGACGAAAGCGGCTTAGTTGCCCGTAGCAACCAGCTCACAGAAGATCTACAGGAAATTTTCCAGTCCGATAACTACGATCTGCCCCATGAAGTCGATCAAGCCTGGAATACTGCCAATATCCGCTAGGGCTGCGTGAGGAATAATTGACGTAGCAATAATGGAGCAACGAGCAATCAACTAGGACTTGATCGCATTTTTTTGCCAACAAAAAACCCCTAACCATATGGCAGTTAAGGGCTAAGACAAAACATATTTAAACTTCTTAAGAATGAATTTTTAGCAAATTTTGATCAAAAAGAGATTAAAGTCAAACAGGCGATCGCTAGATAACCGTACCATCAGGAATGACAGCATTCTTTAGCACCACAACAATACCACTGCGGATGTAGAAACCAAGCTCTTCACGATTAGATTCCTCTACACCTTCCTTATTGATAATCATCACATTTTTACCAATGTGAGCATTCTTATCAATGATAGCTCGACGTATCGTACTACCTTCACCGATCCCAATGGGCGGTTTACCACTGCGGCGACTTTCCTCACGTTTTTCATGGGGTTGATAATAGTCAGAACCCATAAGCAAAGAATCTTCAATCGTGCAATTTGCCTCAACCCGTGAGCGAATACCCAAGACAGAGTGATGAATGCGGCAATTTTTAATAATGCAACCTTCACTGATCATTGATTCAGTAATGTTGGCATTGAGTAGCTTAGTCGGTGGTAAATACCGAGCACGGGTATAGATCGGAGCAGCTTCATCGTAGAAGCTGAAGGGAGGCATCGGCTGTTTCGTGAGTTCTAAGTTCGCATCATAGAACGCTTCAATGGTTCCGATATCCGCCCAATAATCATCAAACAAGTAAGCTTGAACGTTATAGGTCTTCGCTGCATCGGGAATAATTTCTTTACCAAAATCGGTTTTATCTTTACCCTGGCGGAGAAGATCGAGGAGAACTTGCTTTTTAAAGACATAGATCCCCATAGAGGCAATGTAGGGCTTTTCTTTGGCTTGTTCGGCATCTAGACCCAGAGATTGGGTATCCACTTGCATCGCTTTGAGGGCATCACCAGTGGGTTTTTCGCTGAAGTCAATGACGCGACCGCTGTCGTCGATTTTCATCAGACCAAATTCTGATGCACTCTTTTCACCGATAGGTACAACGGACAGGGTGATGTCGGCGTTGGTTTCGCGGTGACGTTGAATGAAATCGCGATAGTCCATGCGGTAGAGGTGATCCCCGGAAAGAATGATGTATTCATCGACATCCCATTCTTCGAGGAGCCAACTATATTGGCGAACTGCATCGGCAGTGCCCTGGAACCAATCGGGGTTCTCTTTTGTTTGTTGGGCGGCGAGGACTTCGGAGAAGCCATCGGTAAATCCGGTGAAGTTGTAGGTGCGGCTGATGTGCCGGTTCAGGGAGGCTGAATTAAATTGGGTTAGTACGTAGATTTTATGGATTTCAGAATTAATGCAATTACTCACGGGAATATCGATCAGTCGATATTTTCCGGCTAGAGGGACTGCTGGCTTAGCTCTGAGTTTGGTTAGCGGATATAGGCGAGTACCTGCGCCCCCGCCAAGTATGATTCCTAGGACTCGTTTCACAAAAAAGACCTCATGACTGCCTGTTACCTCTGTGTCAAGT
>JBIKYI010000269.1:0-4813 GCA_044355355.1 Limnothrix sp.
AAGTTTATGACTGGAGGGGTGATCTCGAAAAGTAAAAATTCAAACTTTTTCGGGATTTTCTCTCAAAAATCCACCATTGGTCTGATAATCTTCTTGTCATTTTAAGGTTTGGGGATCGTTTCTTTAAGGTTTTTTTTCCGATCGCCGATTTTTTGTTTTTTGGTTAATGTTTTGGGTAGAGATGGTCGTGGCTTGTGTGGTATGACTTTGGGGATCAGAGGGGTAGGGTCAAGCAGGGATCAAATAAGCCGCTAAAATAAACAACAGTATTTTCCGCGCAACATTTACATTTAAATTCTTTATTTTCCCTAAATAATTTTGCTGATGGTTTCTCCTAATCCCCGTTTGACTCTCGGTGTCAATATTGATCATGTCGCGACCATTCGCCAAGCCAGACGCACGGTGGAACCGGATCCAGTAACGGCTGCGGCTTTGGCTGAACTCGGTGGTGCTGATGGCATTACGGTACATTTACGGGAGGATCGTCGCCATATCCAAGACCGGGATGTGCAAATTTTGCGGCAAACGGTGCAGTCCCACCTCAATCTCGAAATGGCTCCGACTGAAGAAATGGTGGCGATCGCCCTGGAGATCAAGCCCGATTATGTCACCCTCGTCCCCGAAAAACGCGAGGAGATCACCACGGAGGGGGGCATTGACATCATCAAAAATTTCCACCGCTTTAAGGAAGTGGTTTCGCAATTACAGGGGGCGGATATTCCCGTGAGTTGGTTTATCGATGCCGAACTCGACCAAATCGAAGCAGCCCAGGAAACTGGCGCAAAATTTATTGAATTACATACAGGTAAATACGCCGAAGCCCAGACTGCCCAGCAACGGCAAACGGAATTAGAAGTCTTAGCCCTGGGGGCACAACAGGCGATCGCCCTGGGATTACGCGTCAACGCCGGACATGGCTTAACCTATCGTAATGTTTACCCCATCGCCTGCATCGAGGGCATGGAAGAACTCAACATTGGGCATACCATCATCAGCCGCGCCGTCTTGGTAGGACTGGAACGAGCCGTGCGGGAGATGAAACTTGCCATGTGGGGGCAGTTGTAAGGTATCTTTACTGAGACAAAAACCTTTATAAATTCTTCTCTTTGCATCGATTATTCAAAATAAATATGACCACCTATTATTTCGCCGTCGCCAGCCAAAAATTTCTCTTCGAAGAGGAACCCTTTGAGGAAGTCATCAAAGAGCGCACCCGCAACTACCAAGAACGCGGTCTAGAAAAAGACTTCTGGCTCGTCAAAGAACCCGCTTTTCTCGATGCCCCCAGTCTCAAGGAAGCCAGCGATAAAACCCCCAGACCCTGTGTGGCGATCGTTTCCACTAAAAAACAATTCATTACCTGGCTAAAATTACGCTTGGAATATGTTTACGTCGGTGAATTTGAAGCCCCTTCCGATAGCATCCCCGATCCCCTCAAATCCCTTTCTGAATAGAACTCCTGAGCAACATATCTGATTAACCGTTTGATCAGCGATTCGATTCAGGTGAGAGATATACTCCGCTAGTTTTTGCTAATTTTCCACATTGAGGACAACACCATGGGTAAGCTTTGGCAAACCACCACAACGTTTTTGAGCACCACTCTATTCGGTAGTCTCGCGGCGTTGTCCCTAGCTCCAGCGAGTATTGCCCAAACCAATTTACCCACCTGTACTTCCCCAGACACCGGGGAATTTTTAGTGCTGGTGTTTACCCCATCCCAACCGCTCCGGGACGAGGTGGCACGGCAAGTCGGTCGGACATTACCGCAAGACCATGAGCTACTGGTGTGTGAGTATGGCGGCAATGTGCTGAGTCGGGTGGGGGGATTTCGCTCCCAAAAACAGGCAACGGAATGGGCGGAGTATTTCGATGATGCGGTGGGGCTACCCTCCATGGTGATTACGCCTGTGGCAGAGGCTGAACCTATGGCGATGCCTGTCGCCGATGTGGTTGTGCCGACGGAAACAACAGCAGTAATGGATCCAGCGGCAACGCTCCAGTCTCAACTGAAGCCTGAGCGGGATATTCCGGTGACTTCCCTGAATAATTCTTTAGCCCAGTCCTCCCCGGTAATGGAGGCGTTTCAGCCTAGGGCATTAACGGGCAAGGGCTATGGGGTACTGGTCGATTATGGGGTCAATCCGGCGGTGGCAACCCAACTAAAAGCTTTCCTAGAGAAGGATGTGGCGCTGGTGGTTTATGCTGCCCATGGTTATCTGTTGGTGGAGCAGACGGCAGATAGTGGCAGGGTCACGGCTTTGTTAAATCAGCTCAATCAAAGTGATTTTTTGGCGATCGCCGTACCAGTGGATCAAATTATTCTGTTAAAAGCAAACATTACCCCCTAACTTCCTAGTCCGTTATGACCACAATTCAAGTCCAAGTTCCCGCCACAACAGCCAATATCGGCGCAGGTTTTGACTGTTTGGGAGCCGCTTTTAACTTGTACAATCAGTTTCAATTTACCCTGACGGACGAGGATGCCCCATTTTTTACCTTGGAACTCGTCGGGGCAGAGGTGGAGACGAAAAAGCTCGAAGCCACGCCGGATAATTTGCTCTATCGTTCCTTTGCAAAGGTTTACGAGAAACTAGGGCAGCCCGTCCCCCACGTGAATATTGCCATTGATCTGCAAGTGCCATTATCCAGGGGCTTAGGGAGTTCTGCCACGGCGATCGTCGGTGGTGTGGTGGGCGCAAATGCCTTGGCGGGTTCACCCCTGAGCCAAACGGAAGTGATGCACCTTGCCATTGAGATCGAGGGTCACCCCGATAATGTCGTGCCTGCTCTGTTGGGAGGTTGTCAGCTTTCGGTGAACCATCAACAGGATTGGGTGATTTGCCCTTGGACTTGGCATGAAGCCGTTGTACCCGTGGTGGCAATTCCCGATTTTGAGCTTTCAACGGAGGAATCTCGCCGCGTGCTGCCGAAACAGTATGTCTGCGCCCAAGCGGTTTTTAATGCCTCTCGCCTCGGTTTACTCTCCCAAGCTCTGGCACAAAATAATCCCCAATATCTACGGGTAGCGCTCGATGATCAACTCCACCAGCCCTACCGCAAAAATTTGATCAAGGGCTACGACCAGGTACAAACCGCTGCCCTGCAAGTCGGAGCCTACGGCATGGTGATTAGCGGTTCTGGCCCCACCCTACTGGCGATCGCCAATCCCGATAATGCTCAAACCGTCGCCACCACCATGGCAACCACCTGGCAAAGCCTCGGTGTCCAGGCGATCGCCCACGTCCTACAAATCGATCACCAGGGAACCCAAATCACCACCCAGCCTTAACACCCTCTCAAAATTTGATATCTGATATCTGATGTCTGAAATCTGATATCTGACTTTCAGGGCGCACTTTTGAGAAATTGCTGAGTTTTCTGCCATAAAGTTTGGACAGATTCTTTCAGTTGCATTTTGCGATCCCATTTTTGGAATTCATTTTCATAATTGTCGCCACTCGTCTGCCAGAGTCGCCAACCCTTGAGGCTGAGCAATAAACCCCAGATGAGCAAAACATAAAGTGACCAGGTGGGATGTCCCGCATTGAGGGTGTTCAAGCCCAGCAAGAAACTGTTGGTGATGCCAAAGCGAATGACTTTGCTTTTAATAATCTGGCGGCGGTATTGATTAAATTCTTGTTTTTTGCGGTTGGTGAGTTTCTGCGATCGCCAAGTTTCCTCAGCGAGGGCAAGATCTGTTTGGGGAATTCCTAGATCAGCGGCAATTTCTTCGAGTTGGAGACGAGTTAACTCACTGTCATCATCACGACGGGCGATCGCCAACTGGAGAATTTCCTGGATGTCTTCAACCTGATAAGTGTCGGGAGCTTTTGAAGCCGTCATGGGTGCAGAGCAAGAGATAGTTACCTCTATTATGCATACTAAGTCGGTGGTTGACCCTCTGCCACGGGGGCGATCTCTCCATATTCCGACAATAGGGCGATCGCCCGCTCCGGTTCCGTATAAATTAACTGCAACAGCTCAAACGGTTCCAGCCCCACCAAACGCGCATAAAAACCCACCTCCCCCATCACCCGCGCTTCCCCCTGCCGTAGATACATCGACAAACAATGGTGTGCCTGGGTCTCCACAGAACGGTTTGTTCGAAAAAAAGCCAGGGCATGGAGCAACATTTCCTCATAGGGAGCAAGGGGCGGTAGATTTAAGGGTGCAGGTTTTTTCATCATCTCTAAGGGCGATCGCCATTAATTTAGACTTGTCATCTCGAAAAAATCTTGAAAAATGCTCGAACAAACAATCAAGAATCTTCCATTTAAATTAAATAACGAAAAACCATCATATTCCCCTAAAACCAACAAAAACATCCCCAAATCGCCAACCATTAACCACCAAAGACCCATGCTTTTCTAAGTATTCAGACCATCAATAAACCCAGCCTCAAGAGGAAAAATTAAATATACGTAAGTAAGCATCATTTTTTGTTAAAGAAGCCAGACAGAAGACCTATTTTATGCTGATATACCTATATTTCCCTTGATCCTATCCGGTGTAAATAGCCATCATCAACCAGAAAAATCGATAAATCTGATCAAAGATGTTAGACCTGATATCCTAAAAGCTAGACCTAATTTATAAGATGACTTTTTAGAAAGCCCTATGCATCTTAGTGAAATCACCCATCCCAACCAACTCCACGGCCTATCCACTCGCCAACTCGAAGAAATAGCCCGTCAAATTCGCGAAAAACACCTCCAGACGATCGCCGCCAGTGGTGGTCACCTCGGTCCCGGTTTAGGCGTAGTCGAACTGACGATCGCCCTATACCAGACCCTCGACCTGGATCGCGACA
>JBIKYI010000320.1:0-4302 GCA_044355355.1 Limnothrix sp.
CCATACCCTCCGCCAAAAAGACGGCATTGCGGGTTACCTCAAACTCAGCGAAAGCCCCTTTGACCACTTCGGCGCAGGTCACGCCTCGACCAGTATTTCCGCAGCATTGGGCATGGCTCTGGCACGGGATGCCAAGGGCGAAGATTACAAATGTGTCGCCGTGATCGGGGATGGGGCATTAACCGGCGGCATGGCACTCGAAGCCATTAACCATGCAGGTCACCTGCCGGACACCAACTTGATGGTGGTGCTCAACGACAATGAAATGTCCATTTCTCCCAATGTCGGCGCAATTTCCCGCTACCTAAACAAAGTACGCCTCAGCGATCCGGTACAGTTTTTGACCGATAACCTAGAGGAACAGGTGAAACATCTGCCCTTCCTAGGGGAAACGATCACCCCGGAAATGGAGCGCTTTAAGGAAAGTATGAAGCGTTTGGCGGTCTCTAAGGTCGGGGCAGTCATCGAAGAATTGGGCTTTAAATATTTTGGTCCCGTGGATGGTCACAATATCGAAGAATTGATTCGCACCTTTAAACAGGCTCACAAAACCAAAGGTCCCACCCTCGTCCATGTGGCAACGGTGAAGGGTAAGGGCTATGCGATCGCCGAAAAAGATCAAGTGGGCTACCATGCCCAATCTCCCTTTGACCTCGCCACCGGGAAAGCCTACCCCTCCAACAAGCCTACCCCCCCCAGCTACACCAAAGTTTTTGCCCATACCCTCACCACCCTCGCGGAAAATAACCCCAAAATCATGGGGATTACCGCAGCCATGGCAACGGGGACAGGCTTGGATAAACTCCAGCAGAAATTACCGAAGCAATACATTGATGTCGGCATTGCGGAACAACATGCGGTGACCCTGGCAGCAGGTCTTGCCTGTGAAGGGATTCGCCCTGTAGTGACGATCTATTCCACCTTCCTCCAACGTGCCTACGACCAGATTATCCATGATGTCTGCATCCAGAAGCTCCCCGTCTTTTTCTGCCTTGATCGGGCGGGTATCGTCGGTGCTGATGGTCCCACCCACCAAGGGATGTATGACATTTCCTATCTGCGTCTGATTCCCAATATCGTCGTGATGGCTCCCAAGGATGAGGCGGAATTACAACGGATGTTGGTGACAGGTATTAACTACACTGACGGGGCGATCGCCATGCGTTATCCCAGAGGTAGTGGTGTCGGTGTACCCCTCATGGAAGAAGGTTGGGAAGCATTGCCCATCGGTAAAGGCGAAATTCTCCGCAACGGCGATGATATCCTCCTGCTCGGCTATGGTTCCATGGTGCATCCCACCCTACAGGTGGCAGAAATCCTTAGTGAGCATGGCATTGAAGCGACGGTAGTTAACGCCCGCTTTGTGAAGCCCCTCGATGAAGAATTGATCATTCCCCTTGCCCAACGCATCGGCAAAGTTGCCACCTTTGAGGAGGGTAGCTTGATCGGCGGTTTCGGGTCAGCGGTTTGCGAATCTCTCCAGGAGCATGATGTCCTCGTCCCGGTGAAACGCTTTGGTATTGGCGATGTGTTGGTTGACCATGCTTCACCTGCCGAGTCTAAGGTCGCCCATGGTTTAACGCCTGCCCAGATGGCGCAGTCCATCCGTGAAAAGTTCTTCCAAAAGTCAAACATGCCTAGCACTGTTAATGTTTAAGTCCTAATTTCAGGATTCTGTATGGCAAATTTTGTATGTAATTAATAGAGAATTCATTGACTTAATCCTCCTTGACCAGGGGGATTTTTTTTGACGTTTGTTTTTGGGTATTGATGGCGAGTACACTTGGGAATATTTTTTGTCAAAGGCAGGGTAGAACTTACCGAAAAATTTAGCGAGACAAACTCAAAATAGCGGGTGCTGGGGCAATAAATTCTAATTCGCGTTGATCTTGGGGATGTAAAAATTTGAGGTGGTGAGCATGGAGGTGATAGCCACATTCTCCGGGTAGGGAAGTTTCTGCGGGATTTGTGGCAATCATGGGTAAACCGTCTGTGCCATAGAGAGGATCGCCGATCAGGGGATAACCAATGGAAGCTAGATGAATACGAATTTGGTGGGGTCTACCCGTCAGAATGTCCATCTCGACAATACTGCTGTCGGGCGATCGCCGAACCACCGTCATTTCACTTTGGGAAAATTTTCCTTGGGGATCCGCTGCGTGAATTGTGCCAAGAATGGGATGAAAAACCTTACCGATGGGCGTATTAATGGTGAGACGATTCGGGTAGTCCCCTGGGGGAATTAATGCCCGATAAACCTTAGTAATTTGGTGTTGCCGGAG
The DNA here is from genome assembly GCA_044355355.1 of Limnothrix sp. Taxonomy (GTDB): domain Bacteria; phylum Cyanobacteriota; class Cyanobacteriia; order Cyanobacteriales; family MRBY01; genus MRBY01. The sequence goes on from JBIKYI010000320.1 coordinate 2,283, forward strand.
TTGTTGACTGAGTTTGTTTTTGGCAAGGGGCGATCGCGCTAAAATCATCAAGCCAGAAGTGCCCCGACCCAGACGGTGAATGGGAATGGGCGTTTCATTGGGGAAGTGATGACGAAGTTGATGGAGTAAGGAATTTTCGAGAAAATAACCACCGGGTAAGACGGGCAGACCAGCGGGTTTATTAATAATTAGAAAGTCCGTTTCTTGGTGTAGGATTTCATAATTTAACGGCGCATCTGGCTCCTCCCAGGGGTCGCGATGATATTCAATTTGTTGATTTTTTTGTAGGATTTGGTCAGCCTTGGCAACCTCTCCATCAATCAGAATTTGCTCTCTTGCCAGGCGATCGCCCCATTCTTCCCTAGTGGAATGGCGGTAGGTTTGGGCAAAAAAATCCAAGACCGTTAACCCCACATGGGCGGGTTGGGGGCGATCGCGATAAATCCAACCCTGATTCAGCATTTACACGCAACCTTTAGGAGTACTGATAAATATCTTTGCGGGGGTTAAAACTTTCCACCTCACGCAACTTTTCGTAGAGCAACCTTTCCTCATTGCTAATCTCAGCGGGGAGGACGATCTGCACTTCCACTAACTGATCCCCCCGATTACCCGAACTGCGGGGATAACCCTTATTCGCCAAACGTAACCGCTGTCCAGCCTTGACCCCACTGGGAACCGTCATTTTCACTAAACCATCAATGGTGGGAATTTCGATCGCCCCCCCCAAGATCGCCTCCGTGGGACTCAAGGGCAACTGACAATAAATATCTGCCCCCTGTACATCGAAGAAAGGGTGACGTGCCACCGTGATCTTCAGATACAAATCACCGCCATTAATACCCTGGTTACGCAGGCGAATGCGCTGACCATCAACCATATGGGGCGGCATTTCCACCTCCAGCGATCGCCCATCCTCCAGGCGAATTCTTTCCCTGCCGCCGCGATAGGCTTTCTCTAGGGGCAAAGTTAACCTGGCTTCCACATCCCGTTTGGTTGGCTGTTGGGGCGGTGCAACCTTGGTTGTGCGTGTTGTGCCAGAACGATAGTCATCATAACTGCCCGTCCGCACGCGCCCCTGGGGCGACTCCTCCGGGGGACGGCGTTTCTCCCCAAAGGGATTTACACTGCCGATATTAGCAAATTGGCTAAAATCATTGCGATTACTGCGATTCGTGGCACGGCTAAAGCCAGGTCTTGTGTATTTGTTATTGACCGCCCGACTGAACTGATCATATTGCGATCGCCGTCCCTCATCGGACAGCACCTCATAGGCCTCATTGAGATCCTTGAACTTCTCCTCCGCCACCTTATCCCCCGGATTCACATCAGGGTGATAACGGCGAGCCAATCGACGAAATGCCCGTTTGATCTCATCATTAGGGGCATTCCGAGGAACACCTAAAATTTCATAATAATTACGCAGATTGTTCATGTTTAGGCGACAGAGGAGAACAAACTCCCTTGAAATAATGGCGCACAAGCGAATGATGTGATGTTAATTATGCAGGAATTAACCCTGAAAACAAGCCTTTAGAACCATTCATCATCCTCATCCCAATCATTCTCATAGGGAATATTCCGTCCCTGACCCTGACTATAATACTTGCGCGAAACATTCCGCTGTTCATAGGGATCCCGCGCTCCGGGCTTCGGTTTACGAGGATTTGACTTGGGCTTATCCTTCGGTGGACGACGGGGCGGCACGCCATTATCGTAGCCCTGATCCATGGGTCGGTTGCCACTATTACCACTATAGTTACCGCTGTAGTTTTGGGGGGGTTGTTGTCTGGAGGGTGGTTGTGGCGATCGCCCTAGCCCATCATCATAGGCTCGACCATAGCCCTGATTTGGCGGCGATTGGGGCGGTCTGGGATTGTAATCATAGTTTCGCTCCGGTGGCGTTGATCGGGGAGCGTCGTAGCCATAACCCCCCCGTTGCGGCGGATAACCAGCGCCGGGACGACCGGACTGACGGGAATCATAGAACGCATCATCCTCATCATCACCGATTAGGGTT
>JBIKYI010000334.1:0-4149 GCA_044355355.1 Limnothrix sp.
TGGTCTCCTCTAGGGTAGTAATGCCGCCATTAATCTCGATCCAGAGGTGAGGAAAGTCTTGTTTTAGGCGATAAACATCTTCGTAACGGAGGGGCGGTACGGTGCGATTTTCCTTGGGACTTAGCCCCTGTAGCCAGGCTTTACGGGCATGGACAGAAAACCGACTACAACCCGTTTGGGCAACAATTTCGATAAACCGACATAAATCCTCGTAACTGTCCTGGTCATCCACGCCGATCCGATGTTTGACGGTGACGGGAATATTCACGGCTGCTTGCATCGCGGCAACCCCCTCGGCAACGAGTTCCGGTTGGGTCATTAAACAAGCGCCAAAATTGCCCTGCTGCACCCTGGGGCTAGGGCAACCCACATTTAAGTTAATTTCGTCGTAACCCCATTCTTCGCCCACTTTGGCACAGGCAGCGAGATCTGCTGGGCGATCGCCCCCCAGTTGTAGCGAAATCGGATGTTCCTCCGGGGAAAAATCCAACAGCTTCGGGCGATCGCCGTGGATAATCGCCTGAGTCGTAATCATTTCCGTATAAAGCAACGTCCGCCCGGTGATTTGGCGCATCAAATAGCGAAAATGACGATCAGTGCGATCCATCATCGGCGCAACACTCACGAAATGCTGACCCAAATCTTGACTTAAATGGTTACGAGTCATAAACCTTTCACTACATTCCCGAAAAACTTCAAAAATTCACAAATCCTAAAAACCAAGTCACGCCCACATCACCCGATCGCCGGACTAACTCCGTAATCTTGTCCAATGCTCACCTCATTTAGGTAACAGTCATTTAACAAAACAAACGTAAATCCCGCAAATCATCCTGCCGATTCGACATCCTGGTTCTGAAGTCAGAATAAGAAGATACAATTGCGGTTGAAAAGACAGCTCATATTGCGCCGTAGATTATGTCCGCCCTAGAAAACATCAAACCAGCCGGCAAAGGCGATGTAATGGTTTACTTCCCTTACTATCCCAAAAGTAAACAAAAATCGTTACCCCATGCAATTGGACTTTACCAAATGGGTTCCGTGGAAGGGGAGAGAATTATCGAGGGGGGCGATCGCATTCCCTTCGTCGCAAGTTGGTATGTCTCCAGACTCCCCTCCGAGATGACCAACTGTCGATTACAGTTCGATTCCCAGGCAGAACTCAGCTACAGCGTCACTTTACCAAATAACGAATTCGTCGATTATCTCATCGATGTCTTGGCGAATTTCCGGCGCACCCGCACAGTGGATTTCCCCAAGGACTTCTATCGTCAACTCCTTGGTATGTCGAAAGAATAACCTCAAGGTTTTGCTCAGAGCCAAAATTCCGTTATTGTGGATGGATAAAATCTGAGCTTCCAAAGGAGTAGCGGGTGTGACCCAGACAACCCAGAAAGTTATTGTTGCTTCTACAGAATCCTACAGTGGTAAATCTGCTGTTCTTCTCGGCATGGTGCAACGACTAAAGCAGCAAAATTTTTCGGTTGCTTATAGTAAGCCGATCGGCACGGTTTGGCACGACGAACCCAATGGTCTGTCCACTCGTATCGAGGACGATCTTCGCTTTCTTGAGGGGGCTTTTGATCTACATGATGCCGATGTGCGATCGCCGGTGCTATTCCTCGATCAGAACGCTGTAACGGATCGCCTCCAGGGCAAAGACCAGACGGATTATTCCCAGAAACTCAAGGATGATCTTGGGGCGATCGCCAGCAATTTTACCTTTATCGAAGCGCCCAATAGTCTGTGGGAAGGGAGTTTATTCAACCTTTCAGCAGGGGAGATGGCAGAGGCTCTCGATGCGAAAATTTTGTTGGTGATTCCCCACCATCCCAAGCTATTGGTGGATAGTTTGTTAACGGTTTATCGCTTCCTGGGCGATCGCCTAATGGGAGTCGTCATCAACAAAGTCCCAGAGGAAGCCCTAGAGAGCACCAACCAAGCTATTCGTCCCTTCCTCGAAACCCAAGGTATTGAAGTTTTCGGCGTGATTCCTGCCAACCGAATCCTGCGCAGCGTTAATGTGCGTGAGTTGGTACATCGCCTCAATGCAGAAGTATTATGTCGTCCTGACCGTCTGGATCTCATGGTCGAGAGCCTCACCATTGGGGCAATGAACGTCAACTCCGCCCTCAAATATTTCCGTCAACGGCAAAATATGGCAGTGGTCACCGGGGGCGATCGCACCGACCTACAACTCGCCGCCCTCGAAACATCCACCCAATGCCTTGTTTTGACAGGTCATGTTGCCCCCCAGGAAATTATCCTCAACCGTGCCGAAGACCTAGAGATCCCCATTCTCTCCGTAGATTACGACACCCTAACCACCGTCGAAATCATTGACCAATCCTTCGATCATGTGCGCATTCAGGAACCCATCAAAGTAGAAGTTGCCCAAGATCTTTTCCAAAAGCACTTTGACTTTGACCGTTTTATCCAGAAATTTGCCTAAGAATTTTCCTTGGTTTTTCGGCAAATTCAGCTAAATTGAGTCAAATACTTGAGCCGATATTGAACCAAAGATCCAACCAAATATTCAATGGCTTCAAGCTGTGAGGGTGTTTTGATCAATGCCCTTTTTCTATTCAGACTGACTGACGCTCCATCGATGAAATCTATCCACAAATCTGTCCACAAAAAGTGAGAGCCTAAGTTTTTGTTTGAATTTGTTGATAATCTATAGTGTTAGTAGCAAATTTTTAGCAGCAAACTATTTAGCGTTTACTCCCCTCAACCCCATGCAGACCCTAGATCGCTCTAGCTCTACCTCGACACAACCCGTCGATACAACCATCCGCCGTCGCAAAACCCGTCCTGTGAAGATCGGCGCGATCACCATCGGTAGTGATTATCCCGTCGTCGTTCAGTCGATGATCAACGAAGATACCCTGGACATCGAAGGTTCCGTCGCCGCGATCCGTCGCCTCCATGAAATTGGTTGTGAGATTGTGCGGGTCACCGTGCCCAGTATGGCCCATGCTAAATCCCTGGCACAGATCAAAGCCCGACTGGCAGAAACCTATCAACCGGTTCCCCTCGTGGCAGATGTGCACCACAATGGCATGAAAATTGCCCTCGAAGTGGCAAAGCATGTGGATAAAGTCCGAATTAATCCTGGTCTTTATGTGTTTGAAAATCCGGCGGAGGGTCGTACCGAATATACCCAGGCGGAATTTGAGGCGATTGGTGCAAAAATTCGTGAAACCCTAGAACCTTTGGTTGTTTCCCTGCGGGATCAGGGCAAGGCGATGCGCATTGGGGTTAACCATGGTTCCCTCGCCGAAAGAATGCTCTTTACCTACGGTGATACCCCCGAAGGCATGGTGGAGTCTGCCCTAGAATTTATCCGCATTTGCCAATCCCTAGACTTCCATAATTTAATTATTTCCATGAAGGCTTCCCGTGTCCCCGTCATGGTCGCTGCCTATCGCTTGATGGCACAGCGCATGGATGAACTGGGCATGGATTACCCATTGCACCTCGGTGTGACAGAGGCGGGTGATGGTGAGTATGGTCGCATCAAATCCACGGCGGGTATTGCCACATTATTAGCCCAGGGAATCGGCGATACAATCCGAGTCTCCCTGACGGAAGCACCAGAGAAGGAAATTCCAGTGTGCTATAGCATTCTCCAAGCCCTTGGTTTGCGAAAGACCATGGTGGAATATGTGGCTTGTCCTTCCTGTGGTCGTACTCTATTTAATCTGGAGGAGGTGCTCCACAAGGTGCGGGACGCAACGAAGCATCTAACAGGTCTAGATATTGCGGTGATGGGTTGCATCGTCAATGGTCCCGGTGAGATGGCTGACGCAGATTATGGTTATGTGGGTAAAACTCCGGGTTACATTTCCCTATACCGTGGTCGTGAAGAGATTCGCAAAGTACCCGAATCTCAAGGGGTTGAGGAATTAATCGCCCTGATTAAGGCGGATGGTCGTTGGGTAGAACCTCCCGTTTAGTATGGCTTGCTGGTTGCTATGGCGATCGCCAATATGATTAGTGAATGATGCAGTACTAGTATTGACTAAATTAGTACTGCATTAACGTTGGCAAACTGTACAAAAATGCGTCGATCGCCCACCTAATCTAATGCGTTCAATCGGACTGGCACAAACCCGACAAGGTTCACCAGTCCGACCATAGGTTAAT
>JBIKYI010000333.1:0-4149 GCA_044355355.1 Limnothrix sp.
TGGTAGATTTAATTAATAATCGACCAAGAAAATCGCTTGACTATCGCACTCCGAGTGAAGTATTCTTGCTGTCATCATCAGAACCTGTTGCACTTCAGATTTGAATTGGCGAGGTAATTAATCATGGCAGCAAAAACCAAACTCATCGGTGGGGCGATCGCCAGCATGGTGGTCATCGGGATTGGCGGCTTTTTCATTTTGGATTCCTGGCTCGACAAAAAAGCCAAAACAGAAGTTGAAACCCAACTCACAGAAGCTGCGGGGACAGTTGCGGGGGTCGGACAAGCTGATGTGCAACTCCTCCGCCAACGGGTATCCTTGCAAAATATTGAACTCGCCAATCTACCCGAATTTTCCAGCACCAACCTCCTGACGATCCAATCCGTCGTTATCGATAAACCCAGCCTCAATCAACCCCAAAAACATGTCCAGGCGATCGCCATCGAAGGCATCCAGATCAACATTGACGGCAACCTAAACTCTATGCCGCAACTCCTTGCCAGCCAGGGATTACCCAACCTCAACATCGCCAAAATTAGCCAACAAATCGAGCAACATTCCCAAGCACAAACTCAAAATAATGCCAATGGTGGCAGTAATGGTGGTGATATCACCTTTACCATCGATGAACTAAAAATCAGTCCGATCGCCGTCGTCATTAACCTGGAAGTGCCTTGGCAAACCGAAACCCTCAACCACACCATTAACATCCCGGCGACCACCCTCACCAACGTGACCAACGAAAATATTGGCGAACAATTTATGACTGCTTTGGGTGAACCCATTTTGACTGAACTGCAAGCCTTTGCCCTAGAGGAAATTTTGCCGAAAGCCATGGCTGAACTACAAAAATCGATCCCCGCCGAAATTGATCTATCCGATATCCAGTTGCCTGAAGGGGTGGATCTGCCCGACAGCATCCAGCTACCGAAGATTAAATTGCCATGAGTAAATGTCTGTAATCGGTTACCATGCGGGAACAATCTAGCAGCGAATCGCTTCAAAAGGGCTGTTTAACTATTTAGTGTTTGACAATTGAGCCGTATTTTCCATCTTGGTGAGTTGACTGGATCCAGTTTTTCTCGTCTTCACCGGAAAGTACAATGCTAGGGATGAAAACTAATTTGCTATCATTTGCAGGCAGTCCATCGTGGCGCGTCAATATATGGGTGGTTTGATCCAACAATTTCTTCGGTCTGAATTGACTGACTTTACATGTAAGCCTCAATTGAAGACTCAATTTAAACTTCAATTCCAGCAACGTCTGTTCCGTTTGGCGATCGCCCTGGGGATGGGCAGTCTCAGCCCGTTAATGCTATGGTCTACCCCTGCCCTTGCGACAACGGATCAATACTGTCGTCTCGATAGTACTTCGAGCGCCAAGAAGGATCAACTCCGGGAAAAGGCGATCGTCCAAAAGGATAGTGCTGCCACCCAAGAATATAATGCCCTCCTCAAAACCCAAGCCGATGAACTGAGCCGTTGCCGTCAAAAAAATTGGCCGCGTCAACAGGCGATTTGGTTGCGGGTGTATCCCTGCGATACCCGGACAGGCGTAATCGAAAAAGTTCTTGATGATATTGTCAATAAAGGCTATAACCAGCTTTACCTAGAAGTCTTCTACGACAGTCAGGCGCTTTTGCCGAAAAACCAAAATAACACCGCTTGGCGATCGGTTTTGCAGGGCAAAGATGTGGAAAATCGCGATTTGATGGCGGAGATTATCGCCAAGGGTCGAGCCAGGGGGATGAAGGTCTATGCCTGGATGTTCAGTCTGAATTTTGGTTATGTTTACGCAAATCGGAGCGATCGCAGCAATGTCATGGCTCGCAATGGCTTTGGACAAACCAGCCTAGATTTCGTCAACGATGGCGCTCAAGCTTTTGCCGATCCCTATAACCGCACCGCCCAGCAAGATTATTACAACCTCGTCAAAGAAATTCTCAAACGCAAACCCGACGGCGTGTTGTTTGACTATATCCGCTATCCCCGTGGTTCTGGCGCTCAGTCCGTTGTTTCCTCGGTAAATGATCTCTGGATTTATAGCCCCGCCTCCGCCCAAGCCCTCTATAGCCGCGCCCAAAATCAACAGGGTTTAGCCCTGATTGAAACCTATCTCCGCAACCGCAAAATCACCGTTTCTGATGTTGCCAATGTCCTCGCGAAATATCCCGAAGAAGGATTACCCCGTTGGCAGGGTCGCACCGTCAGAGCCGATGAAGCGAGCCTTTCCGTCACAGCGCTACATGCCCGTTTGCAGGATGATCTCTGGTATTTAACCGTCGGTCATGCCGCCCAAGGGGTCGTCGATTTCGTTAAACTCATTTCCTTGCCTGTAGAACGGGAAGGGATTCCTGCTGGGGCGGTGTTTTTCCCTGGTGGAAATCAGGTGGTCGGGCAGAGGGGTTTTGACTCCCGCCTACAACCTTGGGATCAATTTCCTGCCTCTTTGCAATGGCATGCGATGTCCTATAGCGTTTGTGGGAGTCCCAAATGTGTTGTCGATGAAATTGCGCGGGTGGTTCGCTTTGCTGCACCGCAAACGAAAATCGTCCCGGCGATCGCCGGCAATTGGGATAGCGCCATCGGTAATCGACCCTCCCTCAAGGATCAAATGGCAGCCATCAAAGCCACTTTCCCCCAGATCGACAGTGTGAGCCATTTTGCCTATTCTTGGCAGGAACCCGCGTCGGACAACAACCGTAAGTTCTGTCGGGTTTAATGGGTCGCGAAATAATCAGTCTTGCATAACGATTACTGAATGGCAGCGCGAATTTTCTGGGTTGCTGCCTCGTGCTCCTTCAGGGTTTTGCTAAACACATGGGTTCCGTCGTACTTAGCCACGAAAAAGAGGAAATCCGTCTTTTCGGGATTCAGGGTTGCCTTGAGACTGGCTAAACCCGGTGCGGCGATCGCCGTGGGAGGAAGCCCCGTATAGAGATAAGTATTGTAGGGAGAATCCGTTTTAATCTGCTCGAAGGTGAGGGGTTGCTCCTTCGTTTGGCGAATATTGAGGGCATATTCCACCGTCGGATCCGTTTCGAGCTTCATGCCCCGTTGCAGACGATTCACAAAAACCCCCGCAATCAGTTGCCGTTCCTCTGGGACTACCGCTTCCTTTTCGACGATACTCGCCAAGGTGACCCACTCATTCAGGGAAAGATTAAGCGGCACTTTCGCTCCCTTGTATAAAGGTAAAGCCACCTCCGCAAACCGTCCTAACATTTGCTTGATGACTTCTTCCGGCTTCGGCGCATCGCTACTGAGAAAATAAGTGTCGGGGTACAAAAATCCCTCAAGGTAAGGAATATCTGACGGTAACCAAGGAAACTCCTTTGTCGGGACGTTCTGGGCCGCAGCCAAAAAATCCTCGGCAGAAAACATGCCAGTTTTTTCAAAATATTCTGCCATCTGCCGCAGTGACCAACCTTCGGGAATGGTGATACTGGTACGAACGACTTCCCCCCGCCAAATGGTCGTGGCGATCGCCGGCAAGCCCCCCGACAGATCCAACTGATAAGTTCCCGCCTTAAAACTGCCCTGCTTTTCCGACAGACCCAGCCAAACTCGATAGATTCGCCAGGCGACCTGGGAACGAATAATGCCCAGATCCTGGAGATCCGCGCCGATTTGCTGGGTAGAAGTGCCCTCCGGAATCTGGAACTGAATCTTTTCCGACGTTACCGACATGGGCGCAATACTCCAACGCCACCAAGCCCAACCCTGCCAAAAACCAACCCCTCCCACCAACAAAAGCAGGTATAAGAACCAAGGGAAACGGCGACGGCGGCGACGGACAGGAGCTTTTTTTTCGGCAGTTTTGTCGGGAGAATTACTCGTCATCTTGAATGATTAAAAGGTCAACCAATTCCTTCACCTTCGGATCACTCGGATCCATCATCTCTAACTCATCATCCCCAGTGGAACGGGCGAAGAACAGATAGGGATCGATCAGTGTATAGATACTGTAATGCTGTTCTAGATGGTAAAAATTTGTCAACAGTTGGAGTTCTTCCGGTTCCAGATTGGTGCCATCCCCCTCTTCATCATCTTCAATTTCGAGGGTCAGGATATCATCATCCTCTAGGGGCGGAATTTCGCCGCTGATGGTCATCACATAGGCTGTGTCCTTGAGGGTCAGTTCCCGCT
>JBIKYI010000336.1:0-4140 GCA_044355355.1 Limnothrix sp.
CTCTGCACTCCGATGTTTAGCCCCTTTCTCTCTTTTTTGTCCTAGTAGTTAGTGCTGGTTGTTGAACATTTTTTGAAACATTTTGCTGAACATTTTTGACTGCTCCTAGGTATTTTTCATAATTCTCTTGGCGATCAATCTGGACTTACCAAGTAAAGGAATTATTCTCGGCAATTTCTGCTTGCAGTTGTTCGAGTTGGATCCGTAGTTGGGACATCTCCTGTCGAGTTCTTTCGAGGGTAACGCAGGCTTGGGGGGGCGGTGGGGACAGATCTTCTCGACTAAAACGTTGGGGTTGGTTGGGATATTGGGATTCGATCTGGGCGATCGCCTGGGTGCATTCTTCATAGACGATCGCCGAAGTTTCATTCAACTCCAGTACACGGGCAACCAAGTCTGGATCAAGGGCTTCACCGTTATCGAGCATCACAGGGACACTACTCCAAACATTTGTCCCCGTAATATCAGAATAACTTTGGGCAAGGCTGGGGGCTGCGTTGCCCAATAATAAACAACTCACACTTAGGGCGGTTAAAACATGTTTATACTGAATCATAATTTCTCCTGTCACCAACAATGGGGTGATGATTTTTTCCTAGTTAATAGTCAGGATAAAAAGGCTGGTGATGCTCCTCAGAAATTAAGAAAAGGTTCCTTATTTTTGGGGTTTGAGATAACTTTTTAGTCCGTTATTGCTTGATTTGAGCCTGATTGAATCTGACCTAGAATTTCTTCGCTAAACCAATGCCGAGCACAAAGCGTGATCCATGACCATCAAAAATGTCTCTGATGGCAGGCGTAATCACCAAAGGAAATTTCTCAAAGGGGGCGATCGAAAGACCAATGCCAAGATCCTGTCCACTCCACTCGGTAATGAAACTCACGGGTCGAGCAACGCGAATCGCAATGTTACCAAAGGCATTCACATCGTTGTTGCCTGCACGTACAGCAGCATCAGAGCGGAATTGATTAGTACCAAGACCAGCGGTCACGGCAATGCGGCTAAAGGGTTTGTCAAGGGATTCACGGGTGCGGAACACTTTAGTGAGGGAGCCATAGAGGGAATGTTCAAAGTCATGGCGACTGGTATTGAGGAAGCCATTCCAACCGATCGCCCCGGCAAAATCTGGGCTAAAGCGCTTGTGTAATTTCGCATTAAAACCACCATCGCCGAAGGAATCGTTGGTATCGAGGGTGTAACTGAGTTCTACGCCGACGGTATCGCTGGCATTTCCTAAGCCAATGCCGAGACCGGAATGGAAGGTGGAGTAACCATCTGTACGGGTGACGGCTTGATAGGTGCTGCTCAGAAAAATGGTATTTTGGTCAGCGCCGAAACCGACGGGGATGGCAATGCTGAGGGCAGGACTTACGCCTTGGCTCACTTCTGGGAGAACGAGGGGTTCTATGGGGCTACAGCTTTCGCACTCGAAGTTGCGGGAATTTTGGCTAATGAGATAGCTGGATTCTGTTTCGAGATCGGCTTCGATTGTTTCGGGCAGTGCGGCGATCGCCCCTCTATCTAGCTCAGTGGAAGTTTCAGTTGTATTGCCCACAAAATCTGCCATGGGACGGGAGAAGATGCGTGAATCTGTGGGTTTAGCTGCGTCAAGGGGAGGTGCTGCAACATTTTGCTTACCAGCCAGATCCTGAGTTTCACTGGCGGCGGTGATGACTGGGGGTCGATTAGTGGCTAAGTCCTGTTGGGTTTCTGTTGCCGTAACCTCTTGCCTTACCGGGGCTGGTGTTGCAGAGATTGGCTCTACCTTAGTTGTCATATTCCCATCCGCAGTCCACTCAAACTCAGAGATAAAGCCGGATGCTTGGGGGTTAATCTCTTGTATAGCTTTGTTCATTGAGGCAGGGCTTTGGGGGGCGATCGCCACAGCTTCGCGATCAACATTGGCAATCTCGACATTAGATCGCCGTACCCCCAGATGATTCAAACTGAATTCTGGCGGAACAATGCGACTTGCCGCCGAGGGAACCACAGCCACAGCAACCTGATATTTATCCGACGGGTGAGCATAGTTTAAATCGGGCTGTTGATCTAAATCGATATTTTGGGGTTGGTGCTCATTGATGCCCTCGTTAGCCTGGGCAGCGACACCACTTCCTAATAGCGCTGATATCGTGCAGCATGTAATGCGGGATAAACGCATAGTTTGCTCTCCTCACTGTGGGTGCATTTATGCCTCATTACACCTATGGTGCTGAAATTCAGGAATTCAGTTTTAAATTCAAATCTAACTTCATATCCCAATGCAAAGCGACACAACAATCGCTTCTCCTACCGCTCAATTAACCCAGGTCAAGCAGCCAAAAGTTGCAATTCGTCCCAATTTCATTAGATATTCGTGGTTGGGTCAAGACTTTACTGGATGCTCAGTGGGCGATCGCCAATATCAATTCAGCCTAAGACAATCAAGTATCAATAAAAAATGAAGTCGCCTGTTATTTTTTGCCCATTAATTCCAAATACCAAAGTCAATAAAATTTAAAACCGCTTTTTCTTTAAAACATCTACCCGATCAGAATTTAGGTAACTAAAGATCCACAACAAAAGCCCCTATGTTATAATCAGAAACGAATGCAAGGGGCCGCAACGGTTTCGACAGGTTGGCGAAAGCTTCCACTGTGATGCAGGTCGAGAGTGGATCTCCTCTCGCAAATCAAAGATCCAAAAAAAATGTAACTGCGAACAACATCGTTCCTTTCGCTCGCAAAGCTGCTGCTGTAGCTTAATAAGACAACCTTAACTTAGGTTCGAGCATTCATAGTTTGACTCCGTTAATTACTATGACTAAACCCCCAACGGACGCTCTTTAGGGATACATCTGGTTTGAACTAAAGCTAAGAAAAGACTAGAGACTCTTGGCGACTCGGAATAAGCAGTCGTTCCCGTTCTGAGGATCAGAAGGACTAAACCTGTGAATGAGCTAGGGGTGAATACCCAGTTTGGACAGCAGTTCGACTCTGCTCGGCTCCACTTCTTAGACAATTGAAGAAATAGACTTCAGTTACAATTCAGTTACAAATTTTGCCTCCATGTCGATGGGGGCTTTTTATTGTTTATTTTGACCGTTTATTTTTACGGCTGATATTGAGTGAAAATCATTATCTGAGACTACCCCAAGAACAAAAATCCAATTGATGGTTAATGATTAAATTTGTCGGGGAAATTGTGGCGATCGCCCCCACTGAACACCAATTGAAATTGAAGCACTTTAAACAACCTAACCACTGCTCGATCTACTGCCGCACCGACTGAATTACCGACCATTGCTCACCTATGAATTAAATCTTATGAGTTAAATGATCTAAACGAGAGATTATGAGTAAATATACTCGCTACCTGTATGTTGATTCTGACGAGACAGAAGCTGCTCTTCTAGTTGAGCGATGCGCTTGTATGCCACCGTTAATTGAGCCGTTAAACGCTTAATTTGCAGTTCCGGTGTCATTGCCTTTTCGCTGACAGGATGACCCTCTAGCAAAGCGGTTTCGTCAAACAAAATATCCTTGTGCTGTAGGCGTTCGCCACCAACGTTCATTTCTAAGCCTAAAATCTTATTATCCAACTGAGGGAGTAAACTCGTGAGATCTTGAGCAACAAACTCATCGGATATCGATAGATTTTCTTGTAACTGTTCTATCGTCTGAGAAAGACTATGGAGTTGTTGCTTTAAATCAGTGAGTTGGTGTTGAACATTCATAGCAAAATAAATCTCATGTCGTTTATGCCAACCATGCTAATACCAACTTTTCAAAAGTAGTCCATAATCCTGATATCTTTAAGATTCTTTTTGGCAATATTAAGGAAATCTTGCAAAAAAAGTTGTGCATATTGTCGAGAAATTTAACTTAGATTAAGTTCCCTTTTATCTACAATCACTGAAAGCCTTTAGGATTATGCTTTTTAGCTGATTGCATAAAATTTATGGAGATCTATTTTTTCTAAAAATTAATGATTGAGTGCTGGGATGAATTATTAAGCAATGTTGACTTCTAGGACAAAGGTTACCGGGGATTGTGGGACTAAATCTGGTCTTATTCAGGTCAACAAATGGTCACCAATTCGTATGATCTCCAGGCATACTCAATGTATTCTTTATGGCTTCTCTTTGTCTTCTTAGGGTG
>JBIKYI010000337.1:0-4139 GCA_044355355.1 Limnothrix sp.
TGTCTCTAAATCAGAGCGAATGGTTGACTTGACCATGGCACTGTTTGCGAAATTCAGAGTGAATGGAAGTATTGATTTGCTGCGCAACTGGCGTTTATCATTACTTTCTTGAAACTCTCTTTTATATTTCTTTGGCTGCCGTTATGTTGGGGCTGGGGATTGCAATTGGTTTGATGGGACAGTTATCCAGTTCTTTGGCTCAGGTAAAGGATAAAGCGAAATTAATTGCGGCGAGGTTAGCGCAGGGGAATGTTGAACATTTGGGGGAAGGGCTGAGTCCTCAGGAATTGAAGATGGCGATCGCCGCTGGTAAGGACGTGGCGGAATTAAGCTTTGCCTTTAACCAAATGGTGGAAAATGTCGTCCATAGTCGTCAAGCCCAACGCAAAAGTGAACAATCCCTAGCGGAGGAAAAACAGCTCATTGCCTTAACACTGCGTTCCATTGGTGATGGTGTGATTACGACTAATGATCAAGATGAGGTGATCTCCTGTAATATTGCGGCGGAAAATTTGTTGGGCTGTACCAGTGGAGAAATACAGGGGCGGTCTTTAATTGAAATTTTCGCGGATCATGCCTTGATTAACCGCGATATGTTCAACAATGCTGCTTCTATGGAATGCCAGCGCATTCATATGCAAAATTGTCAGGGAAAAGCCAAGGTCTTTGATATTTCCCAGGCTCCAATTCTCTCGGAGGAACGGCAAATTTTGGGTAGTGTTGTGGTCTTTCGGGACATGACCCAGATGGTAGATACGACCCGTAGGTTAACTTGGCAAGCGAGCCATGATGCCTTAACGGGATTGGCAAATCGTCGTCAATTTCAAGAGACCTTGGAGGAGTTGCGGGCTTCCCAGGCGGGGCGATCGGCTCAACATGTTCTGCTGTATCTGGACTTGGATCGGTTCAAGATTGTCAATGACACCTGTGGTCATGATGCGGGGGATCAGCTCCTGGCTCAGATTGCGCAATATATCAGTAATGAGGTGCGGAGCATTGATTTGGTGGCTCGGTTGGGGGGGGATGAGTTTGGTATTATTCTGAAAAATTGTACTCTGGAACGGGCGATCGCCATTGGTGAAAAAATTCTGCGGACTGTCGAAATGTTCCGTTTTATCTGGCAGGACAAGCAGTTTACCATTGGTGTGAGCATTGGCGTAGTGGAATATTTACCGCACCGGGATGATCCGACCCTGATTATGAAGGCAGCCGATGCCGCTTGCTACAACGCGAAAAACCAGGGTAGAAATCAGGTTTATGTGGTACAGGACACCCACCGTCATCTCGCCAGTCAAACTGCCGAAATGAATTGGCTCACGATTATTAATAAGGCGCTAGAGGAGGATCATTTTCAACTCTATCAACAGAAAATCACGGCGATCGATCCTAACGCTACCTACCATCGACATTATGAAATCCTGCTGCGTCTCAAGACCGCTGATGGCATAATTTTATCCCCCGGTGCATTTTTACCTGTGGCAGAACGATATCAACTGATGGCAAAAATTGATCGTTGGGTCATCTCCCATTTCTTCGCGGAATATAACGAGTTTTTACGTTCCCTGTGGTGTAAAGGGAGTAATCAACCCATTATTGATAGTTTCTATAGCCTGAATTTATCTTCTGAAAGTTTAAATGATCCCCAGTTTATCCCTTTTTTAGAAAAGCAATTTGCCCAGTATCAAGTGCCCCCAGAATTAATCTGTTTTGAAATTACCGAGACCATGGCGATCGCCAACCTACACCGCGCCAGACAAATTATTCAAAGCATTCGTAGCCTCGGTTGTCGCTTTGCCCTAGACGATTTTGGGAGTGGTATGTCTTCCTTTGGTTATCTCAAAACATTACCTGTCGATTTCCTCAAAATAGATGGGCAATTCATTCGCGATATTTGTCAAAACCAAATGAATCAAATCATCGTCCAGGCTCTACGCCAAGTCGCCCAGGCTGCCAATATTAAGAGCATTGCTGAGTTTGTTGAAAATGAAGCCTGTGTCCGCAAACTTCGTGAAATTGGTGTAGATTACGCCCAGGGTTATGGCATTGAAAAACCAAAACCATTACGTCCATTACAGCTAGTTATTTCCCAAGAAAATCACCATGTACCAATACAAAATATGGTGATTAATACAGATTCAGAATATTACTTAACTGATGAATCTAATTGAGTTTTTTGAACTGCTTTTGGTTGCATCTCTGTTAGAAGTGTATCGTTTAACTCTCATGGTATTTGATAACTGGTTTAATTTGTAAATTCAATCCGCCAGATTCCGGCTGCAATATTCGCAAGTTGTTTTTGGCGAGATTCGATTTTAGCTTCATCCCAAGTATCATAATGTTTGGCGATCGCCTGAGTCATTTGAAAATCACTGTTGGCATAAATAGGACGTTTAATTAGATAAGATTCATTACCTAAATCTTTATTTCGGTTTCGCTCTAAAGGTGTGATATTCCCTAAACGATAAATTAGACGATCCTGCTTTTCTTCCTGAATATAGTTCCATGCTTCAGACGGATTTTCTGGCAAAATATGTTCTAAATTGTAAGTTGCACTCTCAAAATCAAAGGCATGATTATATTTTTGTTTTTCAATTTCAAAAAGAATATAACGCACAATTTTTTTGTTTCTACTATTGCCCGTGCGGAATTGTTTTTCAGTGAAAGCTGCTTTAAAAGTTTGATCTTCGGGATAAACTTCACGCAGAGCCTCTAAAACATCTCGGTTGGTTTGATAAGTATTTTTAGAAACTTGCCATGCAATATCATTATAGAGCTTTTCCTGTTCATTACTGGGTAAACTACAAATGATGTTATAGCGAAAAGAAATAATGGCGATCGCCTTCGTAATTCGTTTAAAAGCCGGACGATCAGTCTCAAAAAATTTGTCATAACAAGCCATCAACATTGCTAAGGGTTGACGAACATTAAACATTTGTAATTGTTGCAACGCTTCTTTTTCCTCCATCTCCCAAGTTTCATCCTGAGGATCTTTAAGAGCAGCATAAATTTCTGCAAAACGATCTAAATCCCTAGCAAGACCAAAAGCTTGTTCACGGGTCGCAATGTTACGACGAATTGTTTTAAAAAGATCTGATTTTCGGACTAATTTATGACGACTATTCCAAAACACACGGAGAAATTCAGGAAAACTTTCGCTACCGAGTAAATTAACAATTCTTTCCCACCGATCTTCAAGGGCTTTTAATTCTGTTTCATGGGTTTCCCCTGTACTAATAAGGGAAAATAAATAATTTTTGAGGAGATCTGTCGCGGATAATCTTACGCCACGGGCATTCAAGGTTTCAAATACTTTAAAAGCGTTTAATTCATCAGTAACAGTAATCACGGTAAAAAAGAGTTTGTCAACAAAGGAATCCAGCATCGCTGCAAATTGTTCGCCACTATTAAGTCTCATTCCACATTGAGTTTTAAAGCGACTTTTAAACCATTCAAAGGCTTTTCTTAATAAATGTTCTGAAGCATTAAGTCCCCTTCTCGGCATCGGTGATAAAGGGACAAGATAAGTTTGGTAAAAGCGATTATTATGGCGATTTAGTTCAAGCTTAGAACGGGGAATCAGACTGACAGGATCAACATAGCCGATATAGCTATTTTGTAATTGATCTTTACGACGACGATTTTTGTCAGCATCAAGATTTGCTTGTACTAAATCTTCTAAATAGGATAAACCTGCGAGAATCATTACGCTAATGGTCGTCATACGTTGTTGACCATCGATAATATCAAAACGTTTATTGTCAGAGGATTGTAGAACGAGATATCCCATATAGTGAGCGGGTTCACCATTCTCTTCAAACAAACCTAAAATATCCTGCCAAACATCTTCCCACTCGTCTTCTGTCCATGAATAATCTCGCTGAAAAGGAGGAACACGATAACTTAATCCATTGCCGAGAAGTTGCCGAAATGTGGAATTTGTGGTGTTGAAATTCATCATGGTATTCTTCTACATTTCATAACCAAATTTATTCGGGTCAACTTCAGTTAAATTAATATCACTCAGACCGTATTCTTCCCAACGGCGATCGCACCTCGCAGATACATCAGGATCGGACTCTAAAACTTCACCCCATTCATGATCGGTTTCGGGCGGAATTTTTGTCGTAGCATCAATGCCC